>CALKOE010000445.1 GCA_938091985.1 uncultured Acidimicrobiales bacterium
CGTGCCGGTGAGAAGGGCGGCCGGCAGCGACGCGCCGATAGCGGCTGCACCGAGCGCCCACCACGGCGTCGCCGCTGTCAGCCGACGCACCAACACGTAGAGGACCGGCAGCAACGCCGCGCCGAGTAGGGCATTGATGACCTGCGCAAACACGATCATCTGCGGCTCTTCGAGACCCACGAGCCAGCCCGGGGACAGCAGAGAAGGGTAGAGCACGCCGTAGGGCGGTTGCGGCGGCAACGGCGCCGACCCGCCGCCGGCAAGCGTGCGTCCCATCGACAGATAGGCGAGGTCGTCGATCGCAAGCATCGGTCCGGTGATCGACGTCGCGATCCACGCGCCGACGACTGCGTGCAGCGCCGTCACGGCAGCGAGGACCCGGCGGGGGGAGCGCATCGCTGCGACGCTAGGCGTCACCCTGGATTCGTGGTGGGAGCCTCCCCGTCGGCTGCTACGATTCCGTCCCGAACACCTCGGGGCTATAGCTCAGTTGGTAGAGCGCTTCCATGGCATGGAAGAGGTCAGGAGTTCAATTCTCCTTAGCTCCACAACCCGAACAAAGGACTTCGCTCCAAGGCGAAGTCCTTTGTCGTTTTGAGCTCGACTACAGCCCGAAGCGGGGGTACTCGGCGGTATGGACCATGGAGACGTAGGCCCAGACCCGGTAGTAGTAGTTCGCGAATCGCACGAGGAAGTCCCGCATGCCTTCGGGCCAGCGGCCAGTGAAGAGCACAGCGAACCAGCCGATGACCGCCACGACGGCGGCGCCGATCCCGAAAATGGCGAGCACGACATAGTGAGGGATCGCCAGCACGATGTTGGCTGCCGCGATCCGGGGTGGGGCCGTCACGGGCAATTCGGGGAGATCGAGACGGATCGGCGGGTATGAGCCGTTGTCAGCCGGACCCTGCGTGAAGTCGAACCCCGGATAGGTCTCGGAGAAGCCGAACAGGAATCCGGTGGCCCGGCTGCTGTAGCGCTCGTACATACCGAGAAAGCCGTAGAGCCCGGCGTTCAACGTCCCGGTGAAGAGGAACATGAGCCAGTAGATGAAGAAGACGACACCCTCGACGGCTCGCAGAGCCTGAAGGATCACGCCGTGCGGGATGAAGAGAATCCACTGCACCAGCGGCCGCCAGTTGGCGATCTCGTAAGGCGAGTCGACGACGTACATGTCGCGTTCCGTGGATTGGGGCGAAAGATCGGACATGTAGGTCAGCCTGACGCCTCCGGTGCGTTGACCGGAAGGGACTTAGGACCCGGCCGCGCCCCAATCAGCGGGCGGGCGCGTCAACGTGCCGACTCAGGGGGCGGGATCGACGAGCAACGGGTCGAGCGTCGTCGTCGTGGATGACTCGCCGGGCGACTCGTCGGCGTCGTCCCCACATGACACAGCGAACGCTGAGGGGGCAAGGACGAGGACTATGGCGGCAGAGCGAAGGGAGTTCATGGCTCAACCGTAGCCACAACCTGTGTGTGCAGTTCAGTCGGCTCCGCTGTCGAGCGTGAATCCGGCCAGGTCACGGGCGGTGTCGCGGGAGATATCGGGACAGATCATCGGCATGATCTCGGTGCCGTGCATCGTGCCCATCACCTGACGGCAGCGTGCCGGCTGACCGGCAGCGAGGAGCATTCGGTAGAACTCGATCCCCTCGTCTCGCAAGGGGTCGGCCTCGTTCACGCTGATCATCACCGGGGGCAGACCGACGAGGTCCTCTTTGGTCGCGAACAGCGGCCACGCGAGCGGGTCTTGAGCCTCGAACGCCTCGATCCCATAGGCCAATCGTGTTCGGTTGCTCGCGAGATTGACAAAGATGCCGTCGTTCTCGGCGCTGGACGGCAGAGTTTCCTGCGGCCACAACCCTGCGAGGCACGGGCAAAGGGCATAGATGCCCGAGATGAGATCGACGTCGCCGTCCTTCAGGAGCTTGAGTCCGGTCGCCAGCGTGAGATTGCCGCCGCCGCTCTCCCCCGCCACCACGATGCGTGTGGCATCTATTCCGAGTGTGTCCGCCTCCGACGCCGCCCAGCGGACGGCCGACACGCAGTCATTGAGACCGCCCGGGTACGCGGCGATCTCGCCACCGCTCGAGGGCACGAGCGAATTGCGGAAGTCGATCATCGCAACGGCCACACCGTGCGCCGCCACCAACTTCCCGAACGCCCGATAGTTCCCGTCGAACGCGCTGCCGGTCATCATCCCGCCACCGTGCAGGTAGACGACACACGGCACCGTTTCGTCGGTATCGGGGCGGATGAAGTTGAGCTTCACCGTGTTGGCGTCGGGTTGCGAGGAGAACTCCAGCGTTTCCCAGGTGAGTCCGGTCGAGGGCGCGAGTTCTTCGGTGTCGTTCTTCTCCATCGCCACCGAGATCACCTCCCGGGCCGCGAGAGCAGCGGGCGTGTTCGCCGCTGCGATCATTTGCTCACGGCTCACGGCGTCGGCCTCGGGCCGCGGCGGCAGCGCCTTCAGCATGCGCTTGACCCGCGGGTCGAGACGGCGGTCGTTCTGGATTTCGTCTGCAGTCGGCATTGCGTCCCTCAGATCGGAGGGACTCAGCCTGCCTCAGGAGTGCGCAGCGGTTCCCATTCGAGGCGAGGACGGTCGCCCCAGAGCTTCTCGAGCTGGTAGAAATCGCGCTGCTCCTGGTGGAACACGTGGACGACGAAGGCGCCGTAGTCCATCAAGACCCACTCACGGCTTTCCTTGCCTTCAATCCGCACCGGCTTCGGGCCGCCGTCACGGGTGAGGCGCTCCTCGATGCCATCGACGATTGCATGCACCTGCGGCGAGCTCGAGCCACTCGCGATGAGGAAGTAGTCGGTCACAGAGAAGACTTCGCCCACGTCGATGATGAGCACGTCGGCGGCCTTCTTGTCGTCAGCCGCCGCCGCTGCTTGTCGAACCCATTGCTGGATCTCGTCGGTCGAACTATTCACTCAATCTCGCTAACACGTCGGCGGAATCCGCGCCCACGGTAACGGTGACTTCTGCGGGTTGGTCGACATCTTCCTCGAACACCACGTCGACTCCCAGCGCCTCGGCCACCTGCCGGGCCGCCTCCTCGTTGACGACGTCGTGGTAGGCGACATAGGTCGTTGCCAGGTCGAAGCTCCGCGCGTTGCCGATCACGGTGATCTCGACCGAAGTGGCGACGACAGCTGGCAGGAACCGCTCCCTGTTGGTTGCGTCACCCGTGCCGTCGAGCAGCTGCACGGTCGGCCAGGCCCCGGTCGCCCAAGCAATGGGAACGGGAACCATGTCGCGGCCCTTGTCGATCGGCCATGATTCCTGGCCGCGAGGGAGCGCGTAGAACGGATTCTGTTCGTCGAAGTCGACGGCCTCGGCGGGAACGAGTGCGAGCTCGGCGGTCCCGGTCCCCAGGGCTCGCAGATAGGGCGGAAGCCCTTCGTTGAACGGCAGAGTGGCGGCGATGAGATCGTCGGCCTCGCCGACCTGGGCAAGCCAAGCCTCCCAGATCGACAACTGTCGGATGAAGCGACCGGCATCTCGTTCGGTCGGATTGCGCCACTCGAAGACCTCTGCCAGCTCGGCCCCGCTGAACTGGGCGAAACCGGCCTCGTAGACCACCTCGGTGGCGCCGTCGTCACCCACTCGAACCAGCGGATCGACCAGCGAGAACGGAATGGGTTCCACCAACTTCAGGAACTCGGCCAGACGAGCAGTGTCGGTGACCATGGGTTCGTCGGTGAAGCCGAACCCCATGTATTCCCCGATCGCCAGCTCGAGCGCTTCGATCCCCTCCTCGGCGTAGAGCCGCTCGAGGATCACCGGCTCACGCTCGTCGAAGACGAGGAGCATTGCCGGCGAGTACACGACCAGGCTGCCACCGTCGTCGAGCGACGTACGGGCGAGGACCGTCACGCCCGTGAGCATGTCGTTGGCATCGACGTGGGCGACCAGCTGGGTGGGCGTTGGGGTGGCGAACGCGAGGAAGCCTTCCTCGTCCGGATCATCGACCACCGGGATCTCGCGGCCTTCTGTCGTGTCGAATACCGCCTTCGCACCGTCGAGCCAGAGCAAGAGGACCACGACCGCAACGCCTGCCAAGAGCAGCGGGAACACATAGCGGAAGAACGGATGCGCGGGTGGAGCCGGGTGGCGCCGACGCCACCGAGATTCAGGTTCGGTCGCGTCAGTGGTGTCGTGGGTTGTCGGAGCGGTCATGGCGTCGGGCGATAAAGGCCGAGGCGGCCGATCCCAGAGCTGACCGTAGGCGGGATCAGCGCCTCGACGGGAGCACCCTCGCGAACTCTCTGACGGATGTCGGTGGACGACACCTCCATCGCCGGGACTTCGACCACCATGTGCTCCCAATCGGCCGGCGGTCGTCCGCCCTCGCGGCCACCTCGGTCGACAACGACGGTTGTCGCAAGGCGTCGAATCTCGTCCGTGCGCTTCCAGCTGGGAAGGCCGGCTGCCGCGTCGGACCCGACGAGGAGAAACAGCTCAGCCGCAGGATCGGCGTCGCGCAGCTGCGCAAGCGTGTCGGCCGAGTAGGTCAGTCCCCCACGACGAATTTCGAGGTCACTCGCCTCGAGGGCCGTCTCGCCGATCCGTGCGTTGATCTCCGCAACTGCGTCGCTCACCAGCGCGAATCTGACCGAGGCAAGGGTGACGTCGGTCTCAGCCTTCTGCCACGGGTCGTTGGCGACCACGAGCAGCAATCGGTCGAGGGCCAAACGGTGACGTACCTCGAGAGCGATCATCAAGTGGCCGTTGTGGAGGGGATCAAAGGTCCCACCGAAGACGCCGATTCTCACCGGGAGCAGTGTAGGACCAGGCGAAGACTTCGGGGATATCGCCCGAATTGCCACACTACGTAGCCGACGTGACGAAAGTCATAAGACTTTGACCTGACATTTCGCACGCAATGGTGTTCAATACTTCGGCTGGACCGGAGTGCGGCGCGCGTTCGCTAGTCGCGAGCACACGGTACCTGCTTTCCCCCGAATCCCCACCCCAAGGCATTTCAACCAAAGCATGAAGTGCCAGAACGAAATCGGGAATACCGCGTGTGCGGTTTCCGTTGAGTGAGACGCTATGAGCGATTCTGTTGGACAGTACCTGAACGAGATCGGCGCTGTTGCGCTTCTCAATGCCCAGGAAGAGCGTGAGCTCTCCCAGGTCATCGAGAAGGGCTTCGAGGCCCGTGCTCGCAAAGAAGACGGTGAGAAGGGTCGCGAACTCGATCGTGCGATCCGCGATGCGGCCGCCGCGAAGGACCGTTTCATCCGGGCCAACCTGCGCCTCGTGGTGAGCGTTGCTCGCCGCTACCCCCTCCCCCCCGGCATGGAACTCCTGGATCTCATCCAGGAAGGCAACCTGGGCCTCGAGCACGCGGTCGACAAGTTCGACTGGCGCAAGGGCTTCAAGTTCTCCACCTACGCCACCATTTGGATCCGCCAGGCCATCGGCCGTGCCCTCGATCAGAAGGCCTCCCTGGTCCG
>CALKOE010000446.1 GCA_938091985.1 uncultured Acidimicrobiales bacterium
GTCATGCACAGCCATACGAAGTTCGCTCCGCTCCTCACCCGGGCCGACGAGGGCCGATTGGCCGCAGCGATCGCGGCGGGTCGCGAGGCTCGCCTCCGCATCGACAACGGCGAGGCGCGAGCCGGCGACAACGGGTTGATCACCGAGGCCGAACGTGCACGACGGCAGTTCATCGAAGCCAATGTCCGACTCGTTCTGAGCCTCGCTCGACGAATTCGCATCCCGGCCCACTTCGACCGCGACGACGTCGTCCAAGACGGCATGATCGGGCTCGAACGGGCAGTCGAACGCTTCGACCACACAAAGGGCTTCAAGTTCTCCACCTACGCGGCGTGGTGGATTCGCCAGGCGATGCAGCGAGGCCTCGAGCAGACATCGACCACCATCCGCATCCCTGAGCACAAGCGCGGGGCCCTGCGAGCAGCCCAACGAGAACGCGATCAGAACGGCGTGCCGCTCACCGATGAGCTGGCGCAGCTCGAACGCGTGAGCTCCCCCGACTCGCTCGACCGAGAAATCGACGACGACGCGACTTCGCTCGGGACCGTCCTGGCCGGCTCGGCCGACGACCCCGCCCAGGCGGCGGAGCAGTCACTCCTCGGGGAGGCGATCGACGATCTACTCGACGACCTCGATCCGGTGCTCGCCGACGCGATCGCCCGCCGATTCGGCCTACGCGGACATGAGCCCACCACCTACGCCCGTGTCGCCGCCGCCCTCGGGCGCAATGAAGAGTCGATTCGCCGCCAGGTGAACCGCGCCCTCGAGCGGTTGCGACCCCGTGCCCTCGAATTCGCCGCCTGAGCAAACCACCCAGCGAAGCCAACCCAGCGAAACCCGCCAACCACAGCCCGAGAAAGGCCGAAAACCATGACGACACAGATGCCGATGATGGCCCGCCCCAGCAGCGACATGGACGATGAAGTCGGCAACAGAGTCGAGGCACTCACGCGAGAAACTCGCCTGCTGTGGGGCTGCGAACCCACTCCCCTCGGCCGAACGCGGATGGAAGTCATGCGAGACCTCGCGGCGCTGCGACTCGACCTCGAGGCCCTCGATCGGCGGCTACGTCACCGCACTCCCGGGGTCGAGGACGAACGGGCCCTCCACGATTGCGAGAGCCAATTCGAAGAGCTCCGACTGCACTGGCAAGGAATCTGACATGACCATGCGCCTTCTCCTCCTCGCTCTCTGGTGCATCTCGGGTGCAATGGCCGCGATCGCGTTCGCGCCTCGCCGGGAGGGTCGTTTCGCTTGGGTTCCGACCGCGACGCTCTTCGGCCCGTTGTGGATCGCTGTCGCCTACGAACAAGGCCAGGAGCGACGATGAGCCACGTCACGCCCGCGTCAGAAACGTATGGTTCGGTGATGGCGCTGAGAGAACCCGAACCCGACATCCCCTCGTGGACCTTTCTCACCAACCACGCGCACGTGCTCATCGCCGTCAGCCGAGACGGCGACCTGCGGCAACGAGATATCGCCCACGCGGTCGGCATCACCACGGGCGCGGTGCAGCGAATTCTCGATGACCTCGAAGATGGCGGCTACGTGCACCGCGAGCGGGTCGGCCGCCGCAACCGTTACGTGGTGACCGCCGACCGTCCGCTACGACACCCGCTCGAGCGCCCACACAGTGTGCAGGAACTCCTCACCACGCTCGACGACTGACGCTCGACGACGGACGTTCGGCGACGTCGTCAGCGACGCCGCAACTTCAGGGCTGCTTCACATAGCGGAGATACGGCACGGGTGCACTGAACTCGCCGTGCTTGGCCCGAGCATCCTCGTCGGAGACCGACGGGACCACGATCACATCGTCGCCCGGGTTCCAGTTGGCCGGAGTGGCAACCTGCTCGGCCGCTGTGAGCTGGATCGACACGAGCAAGCGCAGGATCTCGTCGAAGTTGCGGCCCGTCGTCATCGGGTAGGTGAGGTTGGCCTTGATCTTCTTGTCGGGGCCGATGATGAAGACCGTGCGAGCTGTGGCGTTGTCGCCTGCCGTGCGACCGTCGGAACTCTCACCCGCATCGGCCGGCAACATGTCGTAGGCCTTCACGATCTCGAGGGTCGGGTCGCCGATCAACGGGTAGTTGAGCGCGTTGCCAGTCGCTGTCTCGATGTCTGCCGCCCAGCCGGCGTGATCGTCGACGCCATCGACACTGATGCCGATGAGCTTGGTATTGCGGGCCGCGAAGTCGTCTTTCATGCCGGCGACCGTGCCGAGCTCGGTGGTGCACACCGGCGTGAAGTCCTTCGGATGAGAGAACAACAACGCGTAGCCGTCACCGATCCAATCGTGGAACTGAATGGTGCCCTCTGTCGTTGTTGCAGAGAAGTCAGGAGCAATGTCGTTGATGCGTAGAGCCATGCCCCATTCAACACCGTCAGCCGTTGGCCATTCCAAGGGTCGAACGATTTTCACAGAAAGACCGTCTCGCAACCATTGCCAGAGGCCGCTCACCCATAGCCCGAGAGGCATCGATACGGTGACGACCATGAGGTTCGCTGCCCGCTCTTCCGCTGCGTTGTTTGCGCTCCTTGCGCTCGTCGCCTCCGCGTGCGGTGGAGGGTCCAGCACCGACGCCGGTGCGCCAGCGGAAGCCGGATCCACGGCAGCCGACAGCGCCGCCGTGGCAGCGGCAGGCAACATCGACATCCTCGAGCCGAATGACGACGTGCGACTTCTCGAGGTGCTCGACGTCACCAACGGCGAACCCACGACGTTGGCCTCGACCGTCGACGGCGACCGCCCGGTGCTCTTGTGGTTCTGGGCTCCACATTGAAGTACGTGCAGGGGCGAAGCCCCCGCAGTCGAGCAGTTCGCTCGAGACAACGCCGCTGAGATTCAAGTGATCGGTGTCGGCGCACAAGACGACTTCGAGTTCGCACTCGAGTTCATCGACAGCACCGGTGTCGAGACTCCCGCCATGTTGTGGGATCCGTCGTTCGCCACTTGGTCGGCGTTCGGCGTGCGGATCAACAGCCAGATGCTGTTGATGTCACCCGACCTCACAAGAGGAACCGACCTGTTCTGCGGGTTCGGCGAGGCTGACCAGGCGAGAGTGCTCAGCGCACTCCCGACGTTGAGCTGATCGACTCAGGGTCTCCGAAACTCAATTCGATGTGGTTGCCGGTGGCTGAAAGCCCGCCGGTGTCCACTTGCCGATGATGTCGGCGGCGACATATTGGTCGTAGCGCGCGTTCTGCTGAACGGATGCCGCCATCTGCTGGAGATTCACGAGTTCCTGCCGGAAGCTGCCGTCGAATCGCAGTTCGAGCATCGTGATGGCTTCCCATGCAGCCTTGCGGGTGAAGTTCTTCGTGTTGTTCGCCTGGGCAAGCGTCCGATCCCAACCGGCGATGGCCCGGCCCAGCGCGGCGTTCGCCGCCATCGCGTCGTTCGCGATCGCGGCCGCAGTGTTGTAGTACCGCTCGACGTACTCGAGCTCGGATCGGGTGACCATCCGAGCAGGCGAATCTGGGTCGCTCTTCAGCGGATTGGACGGCAACTGGGCGTATGCCGCCCGTTGTGCTTCGACCGCTCGCCGGAGTGTCTTCGCTCCTGTCTCCAGGGTG
>CALKOE010000447.1 GCA_938091985.1 uncultured Acidimicrobiales bacterium
ACGACGACCGTGCCAACGACGACCGTGGCAACGACGACGATCAGGCCGAGAACGGTCGGTCAGCCAAGTCCAACGGTGACGGCGAGAACAAGAACCGAGACGGCGAGTCGGGCAACCGCAAGCGGCGTCGTCGTGGCCGCGACCGCGAGAACAACAAGGACTCCGACGAGCAGTGGGACGGCGAGCCGATCCCGGTTGCGGGTCACCTCGAGCTCCGCAACGAGGGCTACGGCTTTCTCCGTGTCGATGGCGCCCTGCCGTCGAAGGACGATGCCTACGTCCCCGTCAAGATGGTTCGCCAGTTCGGGCTGCGCAAGGGCGATCACCTGGCTGGCACATCTCGTCCCGCCAACCGCAACGAGAAGAACCCCGCCGTCATCGAGATCCAGTCGGTGAACGGCGAATCGCCCGAGAGCATCAGCGAGCGCGTCGAGTTCGATGCGGTGCCGGTCGTCTACCCGAGCGATCCCATCGTCTTCGCAGGCCGCCAGAAGCCCGCCGATCCCACCGCACGTGTCGTCGATCTCCTCACGCCCTTCGGCAAGGGGCAGCGCGCGCTGTTGGCCGGTCCTCCCCGCAGTGGCAAGACCACCCTGCTGCAGCACTTGATTCGCTCGATCGAGACGAACCACAAGGATCTCGAGCTTCTGGTGCTGCTCCTCGATGAGCGCCCCGAAGACATCACCGAGATGACCCGATGGGTCGAGAAGGGCGACGTCAGCGCCGCCAGCTTCGATCGCCCGGCCGACGAACAGGTCACGATCGCCGAGATGGTGATCGAGCGGGCCAAGCGTCTGGTCGAGTCCGGCAAGGACGTCGTCGTCATCGTCGACGGTGCCACCCGCCTCGCTCGGGCGTATGCCCAGGAAGCCGCGGGCGGTCGCTCCGGTGTCGTCGTCGATGCCACCACCATTCACCCGGCCAAGCGGTTCCTCGGCGCCGGCCGCAAGCTCGATGGCGGCGGCTCGCTCACGATGATCGCAACGATCACCGTCGACACCGATTCCGCTGTCGACGCGGCGATCTACGAAGAGCTCGCACCGGTGGCCAACCTCGAACTGCGCCTCGATCGCGCTGCCGCAGTCCGCCGGGTGTTCCCTGCGGTCGACGTCAGCGCCTCGTCGACGGTCCACGAAGAGAACCTGCGCGACGGCAAAGAACTCGACCGCGTTCGCACGCTGCGGCGCGAATTGGCAGCCATTGCCGACGACCCATCCACCGAAGCTTCGGCCGATCTCCAGGCCCTGCTGCGAAAGATCGACTCGGAGTAGGTTGCCGCGACGGCAATCCGCCTCCAGACTGGATTCGCTATGAAGTCTGACATCCACCCCGAGTACCGGTTCGTCGTGTTCCACGATGTTTCAGCCGGCACGTCCTTCCTCACCCGATCGACCATGTCGACTTCTGAGACCACCACCTTCGAAGACGGCAACGAGTATCCGCTTGCCAAGGTGGAGATCTCCAGTGAGAGTCATCCATTCTTCACTGGCCAGATGAAGATCGTCGACACCGCTGGTCGTGTCGAGCGCTTCGAGAAGCGCTACGGCCGCCGCAAGGCTGCCGCCGGAGAGGCTGAGGTCGAAGAGACCGAAGCCCCCGCCACCGACGACTGAGCCACATGGCGCTCGACGCGAGCCGTCGGGCGCTGCTCGAACGTTCACGGGCCGAAGGCCTGCTGCGAAACAGCTTCGATCTCGACCCCTCCGCGCTCGAATTCTCGTCCGCGCCCTTCGGGACCACGGCGAAGCCGACTGACCCGTCCGACGATCGAGCGTGGATCGTCTCGATGAGTGACGACCTCGCAGTTCTTGGCGGCGTGCTCGTCTGGATCGACCGGCATCAGCCCGGTCAGGTTCAGCTGATCGTGGACCACCACGCCGGAATTCATGCGCGGCGGGTTGCCACGCTGGCACCCGAGTGCACCGTGTGGGCGAGCAACGGCGCCGACGTGGCCCGCGCCGTCGCAGAGCCGATCCCCGAGCCTCTGCCCCGGCCCGACGATTCAGCGCACCTCGAATCGGCCCTGGCGGAGCTCGGTCTCGACGTGGTGTGCGAAGACGGCATCGTGCGCGGCGAAGTCGCCGGCCTCGAGGTGGCCCGAATTCTTCACGGCCCCGACGGTCCAGTGCTCGAAGCCGGCGTGGGCCGGTTCGATCGTGAAGCAGGGGTGTTGTTGCACGCCGGCCGCTCGCCGGTAGATGCGGTGGCCGACGCCGCCGCCCAGGTCAGGCCGCACCGAACGCCCGGAGCCGTTTCCCACGCCGTCAATCGGTTGGCTCGCGAGCGGTGGCTGCGCCACGAAGTGATTGCTCACCCGGCGACTCACGACATCGATCTCCCAGCGCTGGTGGAGCCGATTCCGCCTCGGGCCAACCTGCTCGAGGTCGTTCCGGCCGCGCTGCTCGGTGTCGACGGTGACCGATCCGTGCTGTTGGCGTGCTCGGTGGGTGTCGATCTCGGCTTGATCCCGGCCCTTGCTGATCTCATTGCGGTGCACAAGCCCGATCTCGTGCGCATCGTCGTCCCGGGCCGCGACCGGCTTCCGCATCTGGAGCGGCTGATCGGTCGACTCCCGCTTCCGACCGAGATCCGCACGATGCCCACACCCTGGGTCGACTGAGCCAGCACGGGGGTCGATTACGCTCGGCCCGTATGACGAGTTCCCCCGCGTCCTGTCCTGCGTGTCAGTCATCGCAGGCCGAGACCCTCATGACCATCCCCGCAATGCCGGTGCACGTCGGTCTTTTGTGGACCACGAAGGAAGCCGCTCGAGCGTGCGACAAGGCCGAGATGGCGCTGTCGCTGTGCTTTCATTGCGGCTACGTGTGGAATGCCGCGTTCGACATCGAGCAGGATTCGGTCCACATCAACACCGGCGCAGTGTCTCGACCTCTTCGTCCAGGTGGCCCGTCGTCTCCCCGAGGCGTCAGTCGTCGTGCTCGGTCCGAAGCAGATGGACATCAGTGCGCTCGATGCTGCGCCGAACATCCACTATCTCGGGCCGATCCCGTATCCCGAGCTGCCGAGCTACGCCGCTGAATTCGACGTCGGGCTGATGCCGTGGTTGCAGACCGAGTGGATCGAGCGGTGCAATCCGATCAAGCTCAAGGAGTATCTGGCGTTGGGATTCCCGATCGTCAGCACGCCGTTTCCGGAACTCGAGCCGTACCACGAGTTCGTGACCGCGGCGTCGCCGTCGACGTTTGCCGACGCGGTCGCAGATGCCGTCGAGGCCGGCGCTCTGCCGGCAGCTGACGTGGCGCGGCGTCGAGAACTGATGGGGGAGAGCACCTGGGATGCCATCGGCGCACAGGTGAAGGCAGCGTTAAAGTTGCCGTAAGTACCGGACTCGGGTAGCTTGTGCACGGTTTCACGAGCGGGCAACGGCGCCCGACGGACCAACCGAGGACCCTCCGATGGAACGGAACGCGCAACGCGATCTCCATGATGCCTTGTGGCAGTCCAGCGGTGGATACGACCTCGTACTCGGCCCGGTCATCATGTCGCTCGGTGGGCTCTGGCTCGATCGCCGTTTCGACACTGCTCCGATCTTCATGATCACGCTTCTGTTGCTCGGCGCCGTCGGCGCGGGAGCGAAGGTGTACTACGACTGGAAGTTCCGCATGGGCCGCGCCACTGAAGAGCGCGACCGTCTCCTCGCAGATGCTGCGGCGCTCCGTGCGCAAGCGGCGGCGGAGGCAGCGGGATGAACTTCCCCACCAACGCGCAGCCCAACGCGCTCGCCCAGCGCATGGAAGGTCCGTCTCCTGCCGTCGCAGTAGCGCGCGACCTCGCCCGCCGTGGCGTGATGATCGCGCCGGCCTCGATCATTCTCGGCGCTGTCTTCTGGGGCACCAACGGAGCGCTTTCGGTTGCTCTCGGCCTCGGCATCGTCGTGGTCAACTTCCTCCTCGCAGCCGCGATGCTCGGCTACGCCGCCCGTATCTCGCTCGCCTTGATGGCGGCAGCGGCGCTCTTCGGATTCCTCATCCGACTCGGCCTCATCACGATCGCCGTGCTACTCGTACGCAACGAGCCGTGGGTCGAACTTGTCCCCCTCGGAATATCTCTGATCATTTCTCACCTCGGATTGCTCTTTTGGGAGATGCGTTTCGTGTCGGCGTCGCTAGCCTTCCCCGGGCTTAAGCCGCCGCAGAACGAACGACGCGTCATCCAGGAGCCTGAGATGAGCACGCAAGACATGGGCACCGTCCAGCAACAGGAGCAATTGTGATTTTCGGAGCCGTGGAGTTTCCGCCGATCGAAAACGTGATCGAGTGGCCGGCGTTCTTTTTCAAGAACTCCGACTACTTCGCTTTCAACAAGATCGCCTTGATCTACTTCCTCGGCATGGCCATCCCGGCCGTCGTCTTCCTACTTGCGAACCGTGGCGACGCTCTCGTGCCTCGTGGCTTCCGCACGGCTGCTGAGGGCATCGTCGAGTTCGTCGACGGCCAGATCGTCCAAGCGGCCATCGGCCCCGACGGCCGCAAGTACATGCCGCTGCTCACCTCGCTGTTCCTCTTCATCTTCATCGGCAACATCACCGAGGTCATTCCGTTCTTCCAGATGCCGGGCAACGCCCGCATGGCTGGACCGCTCGTCCTCGCCCTGATCGTCTACGTCACCTGGATCTCCGTCGGCATCAAGCACAACGGTCTCGGCTACATCAAGGAAGTCCTCGTCCCGCCGGGCGTGCCGAAGCCGCTCTATGTGCTCGTCACCCCCATCGAGTTCCTGTCGAACTTCCTCATCCGCCCCTTCAGCCATGCAGTGCGACTCTTCGCCAACATGCTTGCGGGTCACATCCTGCTCGTCACCTTCTCGGTGCTGTGCATCTCGGTGTTCTCCGCCTCGCTGTTGTTCATCGTCGAACCCTTCACCTTCGCCGGCCTGCTCGCCTTCACCGCCTTCGAGGTCGGTGTGTCGCTGATCCAGGCCTTCGTCTTCACCATTCTCACTGCCGTCTACATCGGCATGGCGCTGCACCCGGCGCACTGAGTCCCTCCAGACTCAGCGAACAACCCAGTCTTCTAAACCAAACAATCCAGGAGAGCACCCAAAATGAGCACCCTGAGCCAGCTTGCTGCGCTTGCCGCTGAGGCTGACACCACAGCTGCCGACGACGCGAAGAACGCCGCTGCCGCACAAGGCGCCGGTTATGCCTATGGCCTCGCCGCCATCGGCCCGGGCATCGGCATCGGCTACCTCGTTGGTCAGGCCGTCCAGGCCATGGCCCGTCAGCCCGAATCCGCCGGTCAGGTCCAGACGACCATGTTCCTCGGCATCGCCTTCACCGAGGCTCTCGCCCTCATCGGCTTCGTCGTCTTCATTCTGCTGAAGTTCGTCTGAGGTCCACGCCGTGAATTTGATGCTGGTCCTCGCCGCGGAAGACGCAGGCGACCCGCCGAACCCGGTGATCCCTGAGATCAACGAGATCGTCTGGGCCGCCATCTTCTTCATCGCGCTTTGGACTCTGATGAAGTACGTCCTCCTTCCCCCGATCACTCGGGCAATGGAGAACCGTGCGAACACCATCCAGGGTGATCGCGACGCCGCCGACGCGGCGACCGCATCGCTGGGCTCGACCCGACGCGACTACGAGGGCTCCCTCGCCGACGCTCGCAACGAGGCCAACGAGATCATCGCTGCTGCCCGCGCCTCTGCCGACGAGCGCCGCTCGGCGTTACAGGCTGAGGCCGACGCCGAGATCGCCGAACTGCGCCGAAGTGCACAGTCGGAGATCGATCAGGCTCGCGCCGATGCACTGTCCGGGATGAGCGGCGATGTCGCCACCCTCGCGGTCAGCGCTGCCGGTGCTGTGCTCGGTCGCAGTCTCGACGCTGGTGCCCAGCAGTCCGTCATCGACCAGGCCCTCGCGGCCGAGTGATCGGAGCCGACATGATCGGAATTCTCGCTGCCGAAGGACCCAATGGGAACTTCATTCCGAGCGATATCAACGAGCTCTACTGGGGATCGGTTGCCTTTGGCATCATCTTCCTCATGTTCCTCTGGAAGGGCGTCCCCGCCATTTCCAAGGCGATGAAGGGCCGCACGGTCCGGATCGAAGAAGAGCTTGCTGCCGCTGCTGCGCAGAAGGCATCCGCCGAGAACGAACTGGCCACGCTCTCCGGCCAGCTCGGCGACGCCGATGCAGAAGCCGCGAAGATCATCGCCGACGCCCGCGAACAGGCAACCAAGCTCGAAGCGGATCTCCTGGCCCGCTCCGAAGCCGATGTGGCCGACTCCAAGGAGCGTTCGCGTATCGAGATCCAAGCCCAGCGTGATCAGGCACTCGCCGACCTTCGGGCCGCCGTTGCCGAGCAGGCTCGTGTTGCCGCCGATGCCGTGGTTCGCCAGAACCTCGACGACGAGTCCACACAGTCCGCCCTGATCGACGACTACATCAGCCAGCTTGCCGGCTGATTACACACCGCTGACTACACATTGTCTGACTTGAACATGTCACCCCGAGGAACGAACACATGAGCGACACCATCGACGGATACGCAGAGGCCCTCCTCGCAGTCGTTCGCGCCGAGGGTGCCAGTGGAGCGGACGACGAGATCCTCCGTTTCGCCCAGGCGCTCGAAGGCAACGACGAACTCCGCAACACCTTGTCCGACCCTTACGTGCCGGCCGAGAAGCGTCAGCAGATCGTCGAAGATCTGCTGCAGGGCAAGGCATCGCATGTCGCCCGCGCCGCGGTCTCGCTCGTGGTCGGCGCCGGTCGCGCCGGCGAGTTGCCGGCGATCGCCCGGGCGCTCGTCGCCAAGGGTGCTGCAGCCAGTGGCAAGGAAGTCGCTGAGGTTCGCTCCGCCGTTGCGCTGAGCGACGACCAGAAGACCCGCCTCGCCGCATCGCTGAAGAGCGCCACCGGCAAAGACGTCGAGATCAAGGTGACCCTCGACCCCTCCGTGCTCGGGGGCGTCATCACCACGATCGGCGACACCGTCATCGATGGCAGCGTTCGTAGCCGCCTCGCCCAGGTGAAATCCCACCTCGGCTGACCTGAGAACTTCGCAGAGAGATATAGGACAAATGGCTGATCTGCAGATCAACACTGATGAGATAACCGCAGCGCTCAAGGCGAACCTGGAAGGGTTTGCTCCGGCGGTCGAACAGACCACGGTGGGCCGCGTGCTCGAGGTCGGCGACGGCATTGCCCGTGTGTCGGGCCTCCCCGATGCCGCGGTCAACGAGATGCTTCGCTTCGAGAACGGGCTCATCGGGCTCGCACTCAACCTCGATGAGGACTCGATCGGCGCCGTGGTGCTGGGCGACGTCGACCACATCGAAGAGGGTCAGACCGTGGTTGCCACGGGCGAGATCCTTTCCGTTCCCGTCGGCGACGGCCTTTTGGGCCGTGTTGTCAACCCGCTCGGCGAGCCGATCGACGGCAAGGGTGCGCTCACCAACGTGGAGCCCCGCCGCATGGAGATCCAGGCTCCCGGCATCCTCGGCCGCAAGCCAGTGCACGAGCCGATGCAGACCGGCATCAAGTCGATCGACTCCCTGATTCCCGTTGGCCGTGGCCAGCGCGAGCTGATCATCGGTGACCGCAAGACCGGTAAGACCACCATCGCGCTCGACACGATCCTGAACCAAAAGGGTCTCGGCGTGAAGTGCATCTATGTGGCGATCGGCCAGAAGGCCTCGACCGTCGCACAGAACGTCGCCACGCTCGAAGAGCTCGGCGCCATGGACTACACCACCGTCGTGGTGGCCCCGGCTTCCGATCCGGCCCCCTTCAAGTTCCTCGCTCCCTACGGCGGTTGCGCCATGGGTCAGCACTGGATGGAAAACGGTGAGCACGCCCTCATCGTCTACGACGACCTTTCGAAGCAGGCCGAGGCCTACCGCCAGGTGTCGCTGCTTCTGCGCCGTCCGCCGGGGCGCGAAGCCTTCCCCGGCGACGTCTTCTACCTGCACTCGCGTCTGCTCGAGCGTGCCGCCAAGCTCTCCGATGAGCTCGGCGCCGGTTCGCTCACTGCACTCCCGATCATCGAGACCAAGGCCGGCGACGTTTCGGCGTTCATCCCGACCAACGTGATCTCGATCACCGATGGCCAGATCTTCCTGCAGGACGACCTCTTCAAGTCGGGCATTCGGCCCGCTGTCGACGTGGGCATCTCCGTGTCCCGTGTGGGTTCCGCTGCGCAGGTCAAGGCCATGAAGACTGCGACCGGCACGCTCAAGGGCGATCTGCAGCAGTTCCGTGAGCTCGAGGCCTTTGCCGCTTTCGGTTCCGATCTCGATGCGGTGTCGAAGGCGCAGCTCGAGCGGGGCTACCGCCTCACTGAGCTCCTGAAGCAGGGCGTCAACACGCCGTACCCCGTCGAAGAGCAGGTTGTTTCGATCTTCGCTGGTACCCGCGGCTACCTCGACAGCCTCCCCGTCGAAGACGTGCTTCGCTTCGAAGCTGAGCTGCTCGACTGGTTCCGCAGCCGCCACAGCGACGCCATGGCGTCGATTCGTGACGACGGCAAGATCGCCGATGAAGAAGCATTCGAAGGCGCGATTCGCGACTTCGCCGCCCAGTTCACACCATCGGTGCTGGACAGCGACGAGCCCGAAGCGCACGAGCAGGGCGTCGCTCACTCGACCACGGTCGACAGCGACGTCACACTGCCCGAAGAAGACATCACTCGAGAAGAGGGCTGAGGTAACGAACCGTGCCCGGTGGTAAGGAGCGCGAGCTCAAGCGACGGATCGGCAGTATCCAGACGACGAAGCAGATCACTCGCGCCATGGAGCTGATCGCCGCAACCCGTGTGGTCAAGGCCATGCATCGGGCCGACGCCGCACGCCCCTACGCCCGTCAGATCACCTCGGTGATTGAAAACCTGGCCGCCGGTGGCGCCGAGGCGAGCCACCCGCTGTTGCGGGAGGTCGAAGAGGTCAAGAAGGTCGGCTTCATCGTGATGGCCGGCGATCGTGGCTTGGCTGGTGCGTACAACACCAACCCGATCCGTGCGTGTGAGCGCCAGATCGAAGCCCACAGGCTCGAGGGCAAGGACTACTCGATCTTCGCGGTCGGCAAGAAGGCCAACGGCTACTTCCGCTTCCGCAACTATCGCATCGACCACACCTACGAGGGCTTCAGCGACAACCCGACGTATGAAGACGCACGCCGCATCGCCGAAGACGTCGCCGATGCCTTCATCAGCGGTGAGGTCGACGAAGTCGAGCTGATCTACACCGAGTTCATCTCGATGGGCACCCAGAAGGTCTCCGTTCGCCGGTTTCTTCCTCTCGAAGACACCGACACGATGGCCGAGAAGGGCAGCGGCGATGCCGCTGTCGCCGCGGCATTCGAATTCGAACCTTCGCCCGAAGCAGTGCTCGAAGCCCTGCTTCCCCGCTACGTGGAAGCCCGTCTGTTCGGCGCACTCCTCGACTGCGCGGCGTCGGAGCATGCC
>CALKOE010000448.1 GCA_938091985.1 uncultured Acidimicrobiales bacterium
CCGGACGACCTCGCTGAGGTTCGCGAGATCGTGGACTCTGTGATCGGCGTGGGGGCCTGGCCCACGGCAGGTCCAGCACCAGGCGAGGTCACGAGGGCTCGTGTCGAGCTCTCTGCCCCGACCGCGGTGCTTGGTCTCTTGCTGTCGATGGACGGCTTGATCGAGCGACGCAGTCCCTGGGGTCGGTGGCGCACCGTGGTCGACATCATGGCGGCGCGCGTCGCCGAGCTCGACGCCATCACTGCGAGCTTCGTGGTGGTCGAACCAGCTGTCTGAATCATGGCCGCGCGATGCGCGCGGCCCTCGGGGCACGCGTCTAGGTTCGCGACAGTGACGCTACGCATCGACGTGATCGCCCATGACGACCCCGATGGCGCCCGGGTGGTGAACGCTGCCCCCCTCGTCGGAGTCGACGGGTTGACCGGTTGCCGGGTCTTTCGGGTGTACCACGTGGACGGTGAGATCAGCAGTGATGAGGTGGCGCGCCTGTGTGCCTCGGTGCTCGTCGATCCCTTGGTCGACCGCCACTCTGTGGGTGCGGCGCCGGCCATCGAGGGGAGAGCCGTCGAGGTGGCCCCCATGGCCGGGGTCACCGACCAAGACGCCCGTGAGCTCGAGCGAGCGGCTGCGCAGCTCGGCTTCCCACCGATCCAGGTGTCGACGGCTCGTCGCTACGACCTCATCGGCGACCTCGACGACACCGACGTTGCCGTACTCACCCGCCGGTTGCTCGCCAACGACACGATCGAGCGCTCGGTCGAGGGCGAGCTTGCTCCGGTCTTTGCGGGCGAGGCCTCGGTGGATGCCCGCGTCGAGACGGTCGAATTGTCGGGCCTCTCAGACGACGACCTCGCGACGCTGAGCCGCGAGCGCGTCCTCTCACTCGATGTCAACGAGATGCGGGTGATTCAGGCTCACTTCGAAGGCGAGGGTCGACCACCGAATGACGCCGAGCTCGAGACCCTGGCGCAAACCTGGTCCGAGCACTGTGTTCACAAGACCTTTCGCGCACTGATCGAACTCACCCACACCGCCGCCGACGGCACGGTGACCGTGAGCACCCACGACGGTCTGTTGCCCGCGCTTCGCGAGGTCACCGAAGAACTCGACCCGTGGTGGCTGCGTTCGGCGTTCGTCGACGACGCGGGCATCATCGCGTTTGACGACGATCTCGATCTCGCGTTCAAGGTTGAGACCCACAATCACCCTTCCGCCCTCGAACCTTTCGGTGGCGCCAACACCGGCGTTGGTGGCGTGGTGCGCGACATCCTCGGAGTGTCGGCTCGGCCGATCGCCTGCACGGATGTGTTGTGCTTCGGTCCGACCGACCTACCCGAGGACAAGCTCCCGACCGGCGTGCTTCATCCTCGGCGCATACGCGACGGCGTGGTCGGCGGCATCGGCGACTACGGCAACAAGCTCGGCCTGCCCACGGTGAATGGTGCGGTGATCTATCACGAGGGCTACGTCGGCAACCCGCTCGTCTACTGCGGCGCCCTCGGACTCCTTCCTCACGGATCGCACCCGACCGAGGCCCACGTCGGCGACCGAGTGATCTCGATCGGGGGCCGCGTCGGCCGCGACGGCATTCACGGCGCCACGTTCTCGTCGGCCGGAATGGACGCGTCGACGGTCGACTCCGTCGGGTCGGCGGTGCAGATCGGCGACCCGATCACCGAGAAGGGTTGCATCGAAGTGATCGAGCGTGCCCGAGACGCTCAGCTCTACACCGCGATCACCGACTGCGGCGCCGGTGGGTTCTCGTCGGCAGTAGGGGAGATGGGAGAGGACCTTGGCGTTCGGATCGACCTCTCGACCGTGCCGCTGAAGTACCCCGGTCTGCAGCCATGGGAGATCTGGCTGTCGGAGGCCCAGGAGCGGATCGTCGTGGCGGTGCCACCGGCAGACCTCGCTGAGCTCCAACAACTCTGTGACGACTGGGACGTGGAGCTGACCGACCTGGGTGAGTTCACCGGTGACCGGCGCCTCGTCGTCACCCACGGCGATGTCGGCGTGGTCGACATGCCGATGGACTTCTTGCACGACGGTCTGCCCCGTCGCGAGATGGTCGGTGCGTGGACCGATTCGCCGCCGACCGATGTGGGTACGCCCACGATCGACGCCGACTTGTTGTTGGCGATGCTCCGTCATCCCGACGTGGCTTCGAAGGAAGACATCGTTCGCCGCTATGACCACGAGGTTCGAGGTGGCACTGTGGTTCGCCCGTTTGTCGGGCCTGAGGCCGACGGTCCGGCCGACGCTGCCGTTCTGAAGCCGCTCGGCACCTCACACAACGACCTGGCCGCAGTGATCAGCAACGGGATCTGCCCACGTGTGGGAATGCACGACCCGTGGGCGATGGCGCTGCTCGCGATGGACGAAGCGGTTCGAAACCTCGTCGCCGTCGGTGGCGACCCCGACCGAGTCGCGGTGCTCGACAACTTCTGCTGGGGCGACCCGACGAAGCCCGATCGTCTCGGAGGGCTGGTGCGGGCGGTGCAGGGCTGCACCGATGGCGCTCGCCGCTACCGGATGCCCTTCATCTCGGGGAAGGACAGCCTGTTCAACGAGTTCGATGGCAAGGCCATTCCGGGCACGTTGTTGATCTCCGCGGTCGGCTTGGTGCCGGATCTGCATCGAGCGATCAACAGCGCAGGCATGTCGCCCGGCGACGACCTGTGGCTTGTGGGCGAAGCCAGCACTGCCCTCGGAGGCTCGCTGGTCGATGTGCTGCTCGAGTTGGGCGCGACCGACGTCCCGGCGCCGCTCGACGACCCGCTGCCTCGTTACCGGGCAGTGCACGCTGCGATTGCCGGCGGTTTGATCACTGCCGCGCACGACTGCAGCGATGGCGGAGTTGCGGTGACCATCGCCGAGATGGCGCTTGCTGCGCGTCATGGGGTGCACGTGGTCGTGCCGTCCGACGGAGTGGACCCACTGCGAGCGTTGGCCAACGAGGGTCCGGGGCGGCTCGTCCTCGCGTCTGCACCGGCGCATCGCGAAGCTGTTGCGACTGCGCTTGACGGGTTTGCCCGCCGCATTGGTGAGGTGATGCCCGATGACCGCATCGTCATGCGTGTGCCTGACGCAACGGCCGATGCCGAGGGCCTCGATCAGGCGAGCACCACGACCGTCGAGGTGTCGATCGCCGATGCCGTGGCCGCGTTCACGGGGGTGTCGTCGTGAGTCGGCCGCCGATTCTCATTCCTCACGCATCGGGCACCAACCGCGACGGCGAGGCCGCTCAGGCCGTGGAACTCGCGGGTGGCGACGCCCGCATCGTGCACGTCAACGAGCTGCGTAGCGGCAGCGTTCGGATCGCCGACCATGCTGCGATGCTCCTGCCGGGCGGATTCTCCTACGGCGATGCGCTGGGTGCCGGCGGACGACTCGCCCTCGAGTTGCGCACTTGGTTCGCTGATGAGTTGGCCGCGTTCGTCGATGCGGGAAAGCCCATGCTCGGGATCTGCAACGGCTTCCAGGTACTGGTCAAGGCGGGCCTGCTGCCCGGCCCTGCCTCGGCTCCGCGCGAAGTGACGCTCACCGAGAACGCCCGCGGCTCGTTCGAGTGCCGGTGGGTCACACTGCGAGTCGACGTCGGCGTCGACAGTTGGCTCTCAGCCGTTCGCGACACAACCATCCGTTGTCCGATCGCCCACGGTGAGGGCCGGATCGCCATGGCCGACGATTCGGTCACCAAGAAGATCGAAGACGCCGGGCTCGTGGCGTTTCGCTACATGAACACCGGCGCCGCGCCGCTGACTGACGAGATCGAGCCCGCCGGTGGCGCCTATCCCGCGAATCCGAACGGGAGCGTCGCCGACATCGCTGGTTTGTGCAATGAGACGGGCAGCGTCGTGGGGCTCATGCCGCACCCCGAGGATCACGTGCTGTCGTGGCAGCGACCTTCTGGGCCCGAGGAGGCCTCGGGCTTACCGCTGTTCGACGCATTCGTGCGGGCCGCGGGATGACGCTCGACCTCGCGCCGGCACTCAACGACCCGTTCGACGGGATCTCGGCGGCCGACGTCGCCGATCTGGGTCCGATGGTCCACGGCAAGGTGCGCGACATCGTCGATCTCGGTGACCGGTTGGCCCTCGTCGCCACCGACCGGATCTCTGCCTTCGACCGTGTGCTGGGCACGGTTCCGTACCGCGGCCAGGTTCTCAACCAGCTCGCCGCCTGGTGGTTCGAGCGAATTGCCGATCTCGTCCCGTCTCATGTTGTGGCTGTGCCCGATCCCAACGTGACGATCGGGCGAAAGTGCGCGACGTTGCCGGTGGAAGTCGTCGTGCGCGGCCAACTCTCCGGATCCACGTCGACCGCGCTGTGGACCCAGTACGACGCCGGAGCACGGCGGATCTACGGGCTCGATTTCCCCGACGGCATGAAGAAGAACGACTCGCTACCC
>CALKOE010000449.1 GCA_938091985.1 uncultured Acidimicrobiales bacterium
GCGGTCGGCGCCTGGGTGGGGGTCGGAAATCGTGACGAGGCGCCGGCAATCGCCGGCGCCTCGCACTTTCTCGAACACCTGCTCTTCAAGGGCAGTTCCACCCGGACGTCTCGCGATATCGCTGAGGGGGTCGATGCCGTCGGCGGCGACCTCAACGCCTTCACATCGAAGGAATACACGGCGTTTCACGCACGGGTTCCGGCCAAGGATCTCGACTTCGGGCTCGACACGTTGCTCGATGTGCTCTCCGATCCTGGGTTCTCCGATGAAGAGGTCGACGCGGAGCGCCACGTCATCCTCGAGGAGTTGGCCTGGAGCACCGACACCCCCGACGACGTGGTGCACCAGAACCTCGCCCTCGGTCTCTTCCCCGATCACTCCCTGGGATGGGAAGTGCTCGGGTCGGCCGAATCGGTTCGCGACATGCGTGCCGACGACATTCGGGCCTTCCATGATCGCTGGTATCGCCGGGCAAACCTGGTGGTCGCAGTCGTCGGCAACGTGGATCACGATGACATCTGTCGGCGCGTCGATGAAGGACTCGCCACACTCGCCCAGGGTGAGGCCCCCACACGTGTGCCCCCGATAGCACCGGAGGCTCCTCGCCAACATGAGGTTCGCAACATCGAGCAGGCACACGTTGCCCTCGGGTGGCGTGGGCTCGATCAATTCGACGACGATCGCTTCGCTCTGGCCGTGGCCAACCAGCTCATCGGTGGCGGATGGTCGAGTCGGCTGTTCCAAGAAGTCCGCGAGAAGCGCGGCATGTCCTACTCGGTCTTCTCCGCGATGGGCAGCTATGTCGACAGCGGCACGTTCTCGGTCTACGCCGGCACTTCACCTGACCGCCTCGACGAACTCACCGATGTGGTCGAGACCGAGTTGGCCGACCTGGTCGAAAACGGTCCCGGCGAGCGAGAGATGGAGGTCGCCAGCGGCGGCTTCGAAGGTGGCACCGTGTTGGCGCTCGAAGATGCCGGCAGCCGGATGGCGCAGCTGGCCACGAACCTGCTCGTTCGTGACCGGGTGGTCGAGGTTCCCGAATACCTCGAGAAGGTCCGCGCGGTCACAGCCGACGACGTGCAGCGGGTACTGACGACAATCCTGTCGGGCACTCAAGTCCGCTCGATCGTTGAGCCGAGCTGACGGTCGGCGTCAGCCCTCCCAGTCGCTGATCCGCACACAGCGATTGGTCATCGAGCCGAGGCCGGCGATCTCCGTGGTGATGACCTCGCCGTCCTTCAGGAGCTTCCCCTGGGTGAAGCCGATCCCTTCCGGTGTGCCGGTCCAGATGACATCGCCCACGGAGAGAGTGGTGATGCGGGAGAGGAACGAGATGAGGAACGGCACGTCGAAGATGAGACTTGCGGTTGTGTCGTCTTGGCGGACCTCGTCGTCGACGAGACAACGAAGCGCAAGGTCGGCCGGGTTGTCGAGCAGGTCGAGCGACACGATCGCCGGCCCCATCGGCCCGTAGGTGTCGAACGACTTGCCGAGCGTGAAGTGTGGTGGCGTGGCCATGAACTGCGCCGGTCGGTCGGAGATGTCCTGACCGATCGTGAATCCGGCCACGTGGTCGAGCGCGTCGTCAGGAGCGATGTCTTTGCCGGACTTGCCGATGACGACGACGAGCTCGCCCTCGTAGTCGACCATGTCGCCGCGCATCTCGACGTCGGCGGTGGGTCCGACGATGCATGAGGGAAACTTGGTGAACACCATCGGATTCTCGGGAAGCTCCATGCCGCCTTCCTCCGCGTGTTTCGCGTAGTTGAGGCCGATGCCGTAGGAGTTCTGAGGCCTGGGTGCAGGCGCGGAGAGCGTGACGTCGTCGAGCGCGCCGGTGGGGGTTGCGTCGCCCAGCCCCGCAGCGAGTGCGTGGAAGTCCTTGTGGTGCGCGAGCGCGGCCATCGGGTCGGATGGGATCGACCCGCCAGAGAGGCGCTCGAGGTCGTAGTAGTCGGTGCCGTCGATGAGCACGGCTCGGTCCTCGACGTTGGCGAAGCGGAATCCCATGGTCTGTCTCCCTCAGTGCTGCTTGACTAAACCATATCAGTCGATCATATTCTGTACCATGCCTCTGCATCGCTTGACCACCCTTCACGTCGGAGTGACCGAGATGGACGACACCCGTGAGTGGTATCGCCAGTTCGGTTTGACCGAGGAAGAACCGGGTCGGATGGCGACCCGCGACGGGGGAGTGCAACTTGTGCTCGAGTCGGCCCCCTACCGAGGAATCCGCCAGATCGGTCTCGGTGCCGACGACCCCGACGACCTCGCCCGTATCGCCGCCTCCCTGGCAGACGCCGACATGGGAATCGATGTCGAGCATGGCGACACCGTCCGCTTTCGTGACCCGATCGACAATGTGGCCTACGAGATCTCGGTTGCGCCTCGCTACGCCGCCGCCCCCACCTCAGCCGTGACGTTCAACTCCCCATCGGCCGCGCCTCGGCGCGATGAGCCCGCCGATGCGGTGCTGCGGGCGCACCCCGTGCAGCCATCGAACCTCACCCACATGGTGCGCGGATCGAAGGACCCCGTTGCCTCGATTGCGTTCCACACGGAGGTGCTCGGCTTCGAGTTGAGCGACTCGCTGGGCGATTTCGGGGGCTTCATGCGCTGCAGCGACGTACATCACAATCTGGCAGTGCAGCTCGCACCGCAGCCGTTCCTGCATCACGTCAGCTTCGAGTGTGACGACGTCGACGAGGTGGGCCGCGGTGGCGCCCACATGCTCGATCTCGATGCCGACAGCCATGTGTGGGGACTGGGCCGCCACGCGATCGGCTCGAACTACTTCTGGTATCTGAAAGACCCATCGGGCAACTTCGCGGAGTACTCCTCGGACATCGACCGGATCTCTGCGCAGGAGGCGTACCAACCAAAGGACTGGAACGACAAGGAAAACCTCTACTCCTGGGGACCGCCGCTCCCGATGGAGTTCCTGGCCCCGCCCGACATCGAGGACGTGCTCGCAGCGATGGCGGAGGACTGACCGTTGACCGATGTCGTGATCACCGGAACCGGAGTGCCACACATGACGCCGGGCCGTGCAGGGGCGGGAGTCCTCGTCCGCCACGGATCGACGCTGTTGCAGTTCGACGCCGGCCGGGCGACATCGCTGCGGCTGATCGAGGCGGGTGTGGGATGCGGCGAGCTGACTGCGTTGTTCGTCACCCATCACCACAGCGATCACCTGACCGGCCTCCAAGACGTGCTGTTCGTGCGTTGGCTCGAACAACACGGAAACTTCACTCCGCTCCCGGTGGTCGCGCCGCTCGGGGCGAGCACCGACTACCTCAACGCGATGATGGATCCGTGGGCGAGCGACATCGAGATTCGTCAGTCCCACGTCGGACGAACCGATCGGCCCGACCCTGAGGTCGTCGGCTTCGATGCCCCGACGGTCCCGACCGTGGTCTGGGAGAACGACGA
>CALKOE010000450.1 GCA_938091985.1 uncultured Acidimicrobiales bacterium
GGACTCGGCCGGGCCCGCGCCGGAGTGCGGCTCCTCGTGCAGGACGGCGACGAGTGCGCCGAGATTCTCGACGCCGATGTCAGGCCCGACCATGTCGTGCTGTTCCTCTGGGACGGCTGCAATCCACAAGCGCTCCATGACGCTGCGGCAGCAGGCGACGCCCCGCGCATCGCGGAACTCATCGAGCGGGGCACGTCGTATCGACACGGCGCCTACGCCAGCCTCCCGACCGCCACGCTGGCCAACCACTCGGCCGCGACGACCGGCGTGCTTCCCGGACGATCCGGCATCCTTCACAACACCTGGTACGACCGCAGAGCCGGCCATGTCGTCGACCTGCTCGACTTCCGCCAGATGATCACCGCCCGGGAGCACCTGCGCGACGACATCGAGACGATCCACGAGGCACTGCACCGCAACGAGCCCGACGCGGTCTCGGTCGCCACCTACGAGTACGGCGACCGTGGCGCCGACTGGTCCAGCTATCTCCAGATGAGCACGGGCGGACCGCAGGGCTCACTCACCGACGAGGAACGACGCCGACACCGCAGCACCGAATTCATGGGCATTCCGCAGTTCCGCAACTACAGCGTCTACGACGCCCACAGCGTTGCCGACGCCAAACACTGCTGGTCGGGAGACCTCGGCACACTCCCCCGCTTCTCATGGTTCACGCTCAACCTGACCGACTCGGTTGGTCACTACGGCGGGCCCCACAGCGAGATCGGTCGAGCCGCAATCCGCGACACCGATGCCCGCATGGGTGAGATCATCGACGAGATCGACCGGCGGGGCGTGCTCGACCGCACCGCGATCGTGATGTGTGCCGACCACGGCATGCAGACAACGGCCGAAGGCGAGGCGTTCGACGTCTCGGTCCCGCTTCGAGAGGCCGGTATCGACCACGTGATGGTCGACGCCCAATACGTCTATCTGCGCTAGCCGAGCCCGTCGAGGAAGCCGACGACGGCATCGGTGAACGCGTCGTTGCGGTCGCCCGCGACCATGTGGCCGGCCTCGCTCACGTCGACGAACTCGGCGGTGGGAACCTCGTCGACGAAGGCGGCGGCCCCTTCGGGCGAGACGACGTCACTCATCCTGCCCCTCACGAGCATGATCGGCTCGGCGATCGCCTTGGAGCAATCCATCAACAGGCTCGGATCGTTGATCTCCGACGGGCCGCGCTCGGCGACCGGCGAGATGAACTTCGGGTCCCAGTGCCAATACCAACGGCCATCGCGTTCACGCAGGTTCTTGCGGAGCCCCTCGATGGAGGGCGGGCGCTCGCGATGATGGTTGTAGGCCGCCACCGCGTCGGCCGCCTCCTCGAGCGAGGCGAAGCCCGACTCTGCATTGGCCATCATGAACTCGGCGATGCGGTCGGCGCCCTTCTTCTCCATGTTCGGGACGATGTCGACGAGCACGAGGCCGCTCGCCGCCCCCGGCGCGTCTCGTCCCAACAGCAACAGCGACGTGAGCCCGCCGAGCGAGGCCCCGATGATCGCCGGACGAGCGCCGATCTCCGCGATGACATGGGCGACATCTGCCGCGAACTCGGCCAAGCGGTAGTCACCGTCCGGATGCCAGTCGCTCTCCCCGTGGCCGCGGGCATCGACCGTCCACGACGTCCACCCTCGGCCCGCCACCGCGGCAGCCGTGCCGCCCCACGAGTGACGGGTCTGCCCACCCCCGTGCAGGAAGACCACGTGGCGGTCGTCGTCGCCCCCTCGTCGATCGGCGACCAGATCGAGGCCGTGTGCGGTCGTGAAGGTGTGGCGCGTGGGCTCTGCCGAAGCCGTCGGATCACTCGAAGTCATTGGCGCGGACCGTACCCGTTAGGGTCCCGGCATGGGTATTGCGAACAACGGATTTCCTGACGACATTGCGGTCATCGACACGATGATGGGAACCACCGCCGGGACCACCGGCAAGGACCGGTACAAGTTCCTCGACCGGGCGTTGAAAGACGCCGAATCGGCCAACATGAACTTCCCGGCGCAATACATGTTCAAGGACGTGCCGTTCTCCGACCAGGCGAGAGACCCAGGCGGCGAGCTGCAGGAACCGCCCCAGGGCGCCGACCTGCTGTTGCCGTTCATGGACCGCGCCGGCGTCGAGACCGCCATGGTCGGGTGCAAGCCGGAAGGCGACGGCTACGGCAACCAGTGTGTGCAGGACCACCCCGACCGCTTCATCGCGGCGTATGAGGCCGACCCGAACGAGAGCGTCGACGCGCTACGCAAGATCCGCAAGATGCATACCGAACTCGGGCTGAAAGCCGTGACGGCGTTCCCCTCGGGGCGCAACCCGCAGGTGCCGATCGATGCGCCCCTCATGTACCCGATCTATGCGCTGTGCGTGGAACTCGACATCCCGATCTTCTGCTGCGCCGGCATCCCCGGCCCGCGGGTGCCGGCCGACGCCCAACACGTCCGCCGCATCGACAACGTGATGTACGACTTCCCCGACCTCACCTTCGTCACCCGTCACGGCTGCGAACCATGGGAAGACCTCGCCGTGAAGCTCATGCTCAAGTGGCCCGGCCTGCACTACTCGACCTCGGCATTCGCCCCGAAGCACTACCCCGAGGCGATCATCAACTACGCCAACACCCGAGGCGCCGAGAAGGTGATCTACGGCGGCTACTTCCCCATGGGTCTGTCGCTCGACAAGATCTTCGAGCAGATGCGCGACGTGCCGTTTCGTGACCACGTCTGGGAGCCGTTCCTGCGGGGCAATGCCGCCCGCGTACTCAAGCTCGACTGAATCGTCACGCCCGACTGAGGGCTCGCTCGTGATCGTCGATCCAGGTGATCAGCTCTTCAACGGGCATCGGTCGAGCGATGCCGAATCCTTGGAGTCGGTCGATGGGGAGTTCGTCCGCCCGCATCTGGTCGCGAATCGCGAGGTCTTCGACGCCTTCGGCCACCACGGTCAGGTCGAGCGAACGGCCGAGGTGGCTGACGGCGGTGACGATCGCCTGGTCATCGACGGATGTCAACATGCCGCACACGAAGGAGCGGTCGATCTTCAGCGAGGTGACGGGAAGTCGACGCAGCCGAGACAGCGACGAGTGTCCAGTTCCGAAGTCGTCGATCGCAATGCCCACGCCGAGATCGCCCAGCGCGCCGAGCACGGCGCGGACTGTGGACTGGTCATCGACCATTTCGTCCTCGATCACCTCGACGGTGATGCGCTGCGGCACGACGTCGTAGCGGCGGAGGGCGGCGTCGAGCACCTGGGGAACCGACGAGCGCAGCAGGCTCCCGGCGGAGACGTTGACCGAGACATCGATGTTGCGGGGCTGCAGCCGGACAGCCAGCGAGGCAGCCTGGTCGAAGACGACCCGGTCCATGCTCGACCGGTGGCCGATGCCCTCCACGAGTTCGAGAAAGTCGCCGGGGAGAAGCACGCCGTGTTGCGGGTGTCGCCAACGCAGCAAACCTTCGACATCAACGACGGCCTCGGTGGTGATGTCCACGATCGGTTGGAAGAAGAGTTCGAACTCTCCGGCGTCGAATCCGCGTTCGACGTCTCCCGAGAGACTGACTCGTTGGCGGGAGGCGGAGCGCGTCTGGCCAGACCATCGTCGCACCCCGACTTGGGTCCGTTTGGCTTCGTACATCGCCAGGTCGGCGCGGCGAATGAGTTCGTCGGCATCGATGCCCGGTTCGGCGAATGCCACGCCGATCGACGCGCCGACCGACACGTCGATGTCGCCGAGGGAAATGCGGTGCCGACAGGCGCGAAGTAGCTCGCCGGCCATGGCGTTGGGCTCGGTGCCACGAACCAAGACCGAGAATTCGTCGCCGCCGGTACGGGCGAGCACGCCGCGCCCGCCGATCGCGGCGTCCATGCGCGAGGCCAGTGCGACGAGGAGTTCGTCGCCGGCCTTGTGGCCGAGGGTGTCGTTGATGTCCTTGAAGCCGTCGAGATCTATGGCGATCACCGCATCAACCCGTGAGAGTGAGATGGCCGATGCCAGCCCCGCTCGATTGCGCAGGCCGGTGAGCGAGTCGTGCTCGACTCGGTGGCGAATTCGCAGCTGATGACGCATCTCGCGCTCACGCTGCGTCGACGCAAGGAAAACCAGCAGCGGGAGCAGGACGAGATAGACCGCCACCATCGTCACCCACAGGTCGATATCGCGAGTCACCC
>CALKOE010000451.1 GCA_938091985.1 uncultured Acidimicrobiales bacterium
GAACCCTTCGCGTGGTCGAGCCTCGGGCGCACCGCCGATGCCGCAGAGATCGTTCGGCGAGCCGGGCGCCCCAACGGAGGACTCCTCTTCGATCTGTGGCACCACGTGCGCGGCCCCGACCAGGGGGTGCTCGATGACACCATCGACGTCGCGTCGATCTTCGAGATCCAGCTCGCCGACACGCACGCCACGGCCTGGCCGAACACCCGTGACGAGTGCATGACCAGCCGACTACTGCCGGGCCATGGTCACGCCGACCTGGCGCCACGATTGCGAGCACTGGCCGCCGGGGGGCCGCTTCCCCCGGTGGGTATCGAGGTCTTCGGCACCGAGCTCGATCGCCTGACTCCGGTCGACGCGGCGCGAACGGCTCGTGATGCGCTGACTTCAGTGTTCGACGCCGCGGGCGTCTGACCCCGGCGGCCGCGAGCCGATCAGTTCGGCTCGAGAACGAACTCGTGGGGGTGGGTGGCGCGGATGGCCTCGACCACCAGACGCCGAACCCGCTGCTTCGTGCCGGCGTGAGCCGCCATGTCGAGGGCCAGAAGCGACTCAGCCCGGGCAACGGCGACCGACTCGAGGTGTGACGGCTCGACGACCTCGTGCAGGAAGCCGGCCACCTGTGCCGCGGCCGAGTCGTAGAGCGTTCCGGTCAGCGTGGCGTGGTCGAACCATGTCGGGACGAGCTGATGGCGCGCTACTTCCACGCCATAGTGCGGAATCGTCAGCCCAATGGCGACTTCGTTGAGTCCGATCTTGGCTGGGCCTGTCACCCCGACCCGCACGTCGCAGGTCAGCAGCGTGAATGCGCCCTGCGCGATCGCGTGGCCGTTGCAGGCAGCCACGATCGGAAATGCATGCGTGAGCATCTGTTCGATCAGATCACCGCCTGCCTGCAGCGTCGCAGCGATCTCATCCAAGGGCTGATCGAAGAGCGCCATGTCGTAGCCCGCAGAGAATGTGGCCGCCCGACCGGTCAGGAGCACGACGGCACCATCGGCCGCAGCCCGGCGAAACGCCTCGGCGAGCTCGCCCAGCATGTCCTTGGTCATCAGGTTGGCTTTGCCGTCATCCATCCCGATTCGAGCAATCCCTCCGCTCAGCTCGTAGCTCACGCAACTAGACATCGATCGAACCAGTGCGCAGGGTCGACCGCATCGCCACGAGGGCAGCGCCCTGGAACAATCCGATCAAGACCCGCGGATCCTCATCCGTGGAGCCACGTGTCCATTGCCGGCAGTACTCCTGGGTCGGACCCATCACCAGGCTGTGAGCGACAGCACGCGGCAGGGGCGCGACGAGTCCATCTGTCACGGCCGCGGCAAACAGGTCCTGCACCGCCTTGTAGAACGCGGCGTTGGCGTCGGCCAGTGCGGCTGCAGATGCCTCGATCACCTCATCGGGCTGGGTCGAGAACAAGAACCGGGCGAGATCCGGCTGCGCACTCACCCAGCTCAGGTGGGCGTGGATCCATGCCTCGATCGAGGCGCGGGCATCGGACTGCGCGGTGATCGCAGCGACCGCGGCGTCCTGATAGCCACGCATGCCCTCGACGTAGACGGCCCCCACAAGATCGGGCTTCGACGAGAACGCGTGGAACATGCTGCCGCTCGAAAGGCCGAGCGCATCGCGAACGCCGGCAATGGTGAAGGCGACATAGCCACGTCCCAAGACCTGCCGTGTTGCTTCGTCGAGAATTCGCTGGCGGGTTGTCATTAGAGTATGACTCTAGAGCCTGCCTCTAGGTCTTTCAAGAGGAACTCGCGGACCCACTGGAGTCTATGTCTCGGTAGACTCCCATCCGATGACCGAGCCGACACCCAACCCACACGAGGTCGAGGTCGAGGTCGAGGTCGAGGTCGACGTCGTGATCGTCGGTGCCGGCGCCGGCGGCCTGCTCGCCGCCTGTGAACTCGCCGCTGGCGGGTTGTCCGTGCGAGTCCTCGAAAGTCGAAGCCGCTCAGGCGGTCGACTGCTGTCGACCACGCATGACCACATGGGCGTCGATCTGGGCGCCACCTGGTTCTGGCCGAGTGAACCGATGATCAACCAGCTCGTCCAGAAGCTCGACATCGCCACGCATTCGCAACACATCGCGGGCGATGCGATGTACCACGACCGTCCCGAGTCGCAACGCCTCGATGGGAACCCGCTCGATGTTCCGAGCGGCCGATTCAGCAAGGGCGCCGATCATCTCACCACGGCGCTCGCCGACCTGCTCCCGACTGGCACCGTCTCGTTCGACTCCCCCGTCGATGAGATCTCGGTCGGCGAGACGTCGGCATCGGTGCGCTTCGGCGGGACAGGGATCCGCTGCAGCCACGTCGTCGTCGCGGTGCCGCCCGCGCTCGCCGTCGACGCCATCGCGTTCACCCCACCGCTTCCGGATTCGGTCGCCTCGCTGTGCGCCGCGACTCCCGTGTGGATGGGAACGACCACGAAGGTCGCCGCGATCTACCCCCGAGCGTTCTGGCGCGACAACGGACTCTCCGGCTCGGCCATCAGCCACCTCGGCCCGATGAGAGAGATCCACGACATGAGCGGGCCACACGGCTCGCCGGCCGTCCTCTTCGGGTTCGCGCCGCACACTGCCGAGCTCACGGAGACTGCAGTGACTGACCAGCTCGCGGAGATCTTCGGGCCCGACGCAGGCGCCCCCACGAAGGTGATCGTGCAGAACTGGCAGCAAGAAAGGTGGACCACCCCCGCCGGGGCCGAACACCTCACCGACTACCAGACCTACGGCCATCGCCTCTTTCAGTCACCGGTCCTGCACGGGCGGCTGCACTGGGCCTCCACCGAGACATCGCCCCACGCGCCGGGCCACATCGAAGGCGCGTTGGCGGCCGGGCGTCGCGCCGCCACCACAATCCGCACGACACTCGATCCATCCCACGAGCAGAGAGACACCCATGCCTGAGCCGACCATCGCCGAACTGCTCGCCGAGTACGACCGAGCCATCGACTACACCGAGTCGCTCTGGACCGACCTCACCGACGAACAGATCGCGTGGAGGCCGCACCAGGAATCGAGTGCCATCGGTTGGCACCTCGGCCACCAGGCCGCGGTGTCGCACTACATGGTTCGCAATCTCACCGCCGCCGAGCCCCTCATCGATCCGGAACTCGATGCACTGATGGACTCAGCAACCGCCGAGGCCGACCGGGGCGACCTCCCCGACCGGGACCGGCTCGCGGCCTATCGGACCACGGTGGCCGAACGGGTGAGGTTCCGCATCGGCAACATCGACAGCGGCAACGTGGGCGCTCCGACACAGTTGCGCATCATCGCCCACTCCTTGCTGACTGCGACGATCAACCACGAGTACCAGCACAGCAAATGGATCGGCGAGGTTCGACTCGAGGCGCACAGCCGCGAACTTCCGCCCGGCCCCGCCTCGCCGCACCTGCGAGTCGTCGACGGCTACTTCGTGATCGGCTGACCGGCCTCGCTCAGCAGTGTGGTGAGGACCGAGGCTGCCGTCGCGGAAAGGTCGACCTCTGCCCCGACGCGACGCATCAGCAGCGCACCCTCCATCGCGGCGAGTAGCACCTTCGCCAAGGCATCGAAGTCGGATCCTTCAGCGGCGGGAGATGCGACGAGCTTCAGCTCGCCCGACAGCCACGCCACCTGGTCTGCGAAGAAGGCTTCGACGTGGCGGCGCGTGGACGCACCCGCGGCCGCAAGTTCGACGGCCAGCGCCCCGCAAAGGCAGAGCAGGTCATCGCGCGCCGGCGCCACGAAGAGCGAGGCATAGGACGCGATCCGATCCTTCGCATCGCCGGCCGGCAACGCCTCGACGGCCGCTGCAAAGTCACGCCGGTAGCGCTCGGCTACAGCCGCCAGCAGATCGTCCTTGCGAGCGAAATGGTGGTGGATCGAGGGTGCTCGCACCCCGACCTCGGCCGCCAACACACCGAAGCTGACGGCGCCGACACCTTCCCGGCGGATGAGATCGCCGGCTGCGACCACCACCTCTTCTCGGATGTCTCGACCGCTCGGGCGCGCCATCGGCCCTCCTCTTTGATGAGTCCGGATTGGCAGTGTCGAAGTGGACAGTGGTGGAGTCTACCTACCGGTAGACCCGGTGCCGAGCGATCGACTGAGTCAGCCGTCGGTCCGTCGACTCACCCTCGTGGCGAACTGGGCGACCAGGTCCGGGGGACCATCCACGAGCGCCGTCACCTCGGGCTCGGTGTGGGCAAGCGTCAAGATGGCGGCCGCCTGCGACGTCGGTCCGAGACCGAGGGGTCCGATCGCCCACTCGCCGCCGGGCTCGTCCGGCACCAGGACCGGCTCACCCACGACACCGGCAACGATGCGCGTTCCCACCTCGAGAAACGGCTGGTCGTCGAGCGACGACAGGCCGACGGCGCGGCGGATCTGTGACTGGTGAGTCCATCGTTCGAGATACTCACGAGCGATCGCCTGCCAGAAGGGTGAGCCTTCGCCGGGCGGCGGTCCGAACAACAGAACGGGCTCACCGGGAAGCATCGGGTCGACGTGGCCGTAGTAGGCCGACGACCACTCACCGCTCCACTCGAGCAGCTCGATCAGCATCGGGCCGCTGAGGAACCGAGCGGCCTCGACCCACTGATCGTTGAACGCGTTGAGCAGGCCCCGAAAGTCGGCGCCCGGCATCTTCTCGGCAACGAGGATCAGTCCTTGCACGGCACCGTCGCGCTGCCGACTCAGCAGGCTCAGGTCGTCGCCGAGAATGTGGGCAGCGATCCCTTTCACCGGATACGCCGGACACTCGGTCGGGCGATCCCACTCCTCTGCCACGAACCCCCGCAGCAACTCGACAAGGGCGCCGCGCTCCGGACCGAGCACATCGGTGACGTCGGAAATACCGCTCGCATCGATCGGGACCAGTTCACGGTGTGCCATGTCGCGAAAGTAGCCGTCCCGGCGCTCGAGCTTCGCCGTTAGGCTCGACGGATGACTGAGGTTCGCGAGACGAAGCTTCCCGGTGTGGGGGTCCGTCACGAGTTCACAGCTGAAGACGGCATCGACGTGGCGGTCATCGTCCACCACGACGGTCGCCGCGAGATGGTGGCCTACGACAACGACGATCCCGACGCCTGCCATTCCCTGGTGAGTCTGTCGGAACCCGACTCGAAGACGCTCGGACAGCTGCTCGGCATCAGCCCTGTCACCGAGAACGTCACCGACATCCGCCAGATGATCGAAGGACTGGCTCTCGACTGGACGCAAGTCTCCGCGGACTCTGAGGCCGCCGGCCTGCCTATCGGCCACGGCGAGTTCCGCACGAAGACGGGCGCCTCGATCGTCGCCGTCATTCGCAACGATGTGCCGGTCCCGTCCCCCGAGGCCGACTTCGTGCTCGCCGGCGGCGACGTCGTGGTCGCCGTCGGACCCACCGACGGGCTGACCACACTCCGCTCGATGCTTGGTGGCTGATCGCCGCCCATGACCGACTCGGCATGATTCTCGCAGCGGGTTCGACCGAGACCGCTGTCGCTTTCCTCGAGGTCGGCGCCGTCGTGTTCGGCCTCGGCATCCTCTCTCGGGTCGCCGGTCGGCTGGGCATCACTGCGGTGCCGCTCTACCTCATCGCAGGCCTCGCCTTCGGCGAAGGAGGGCTCGCCGAACTCGATGTCACTGAGGACTTCGTCTCGCTCGCGGCCGAGATCGGCGTGCTGCTCCTGCTCTTCACGCTCGGTCTCGAATACAGCGACGACGAACTACGCAGCGGCCTTCGCACCGGTGTTCCTCCCGGACTCGTCGACATGGTCCTCAACGCCGGGGCGGGCTTTGCGCTCGGCCTACTCCTCGGTTGGACCCCGCTCGCCGCCCTCCTCCTCGGCGGCGTGAGTTGGGTCTCATCGTCGGGCGTGATCTCCAAGGTGCTCGACGACCTGGGTCGACTCGGAAACCGCGAGACGCCGCCCGTGCTGAACCTTCTGGTGATCGAAGATCTCGCGATGGCGATCTACCTGCCCGTGGTCGCAGCCCTCATCGTCGGCGGCACCTTGAGCGAGACGCTCATCAGTGTCGGCGTGGCGCTCGCCGTCGTCGCGATCATCCTCGGTGTCGCGCTGCGGTTCGGCCGACCGCTCAGTCGGGGACTCGGCAGCGGCTCCAACGAGTCGGTGCTGCTCGGCATCTTCGGGCTCATGCTCCTCGTGGCGGGGGTCGCGCAGCTCTTCGAGGTTTCGGGCGCCATCGGCGCATTCCTCGTCGGCCTCGCCATGTCGGGCAAAGCCGAGGAGCGGGCCCTCGAACTCATGTCGCCGCTACGAGACCTGTTCGCCGCGACGTTCTTCGTCTTCTTCTCGTTCCAGATCGACCCGTCGGACCTGATCGATGTGGCCGGGTGGGCCTTGCTGCTCGCAGCCGTCACCGCCCTGACCAAGACGGCGACCGGCTGGTATGCCGCCCGGCGGCGAGGTGTCGGGGCCGGCTGCGCGCCGGCACCATCCTCATCGCCCGGGGCGAGTTCTCGATCGTCATCGCCGCACTCGGCGCCGACTTGGCCGACGGCGCTGAACTCGGAGCGCTGGCCGCCGGCTACGTGCTCGT
>CALKOE010000452.1 GCA_938091985.1 uncultured Acidimicrobiales bacterium
GTCGACGACGAGATTCTCAACCCGCGTGACACCTGGGACGACCCAGAGGCCTACGACGAAGCGGCCGCCAAGCTGCGCGACATGTTCCGCGCCAACTACGAGAAGCAGGGCTACGCCGACCTCGGTATCGCTGCCGCGATGTGATCGTGGCGTGAGCCAGCGAGTGTCAGCGGCGCGGCGTTAAGGTCACGTCGCTATGCGCGTCGGCCTCGTCTCCCTCTGGTTCAACCGCGGTCAAGCGACGGTGATGCGGACGATTCGCGCCGCGCTCGACGAGCTCGGTCACGAGACCCATGTACTTGCGCGTCCGACCGACTCATCGTTCGAGCGGCCGTCGTTCATCGCCGACGACTCGGTATGGGCCCAGGAGTGGGGTGCACCAGATCGATCTGTTCGACGGTGTGCGTCGTCTGCGGGCCGACTTCGCCTCGGCGTGGCCGGACATTGACGAAGCAACGTTGAATCATGGAGTACCGACGCACCCAGCGGTCGAGTACGAGGCAGACATGCGGCCCCCGTCGAGCACTACCTCGCGAAGGTGTTGGGTGCGCCTGGCCCGAAGGTGACGAACTTCGTTCGCATGGGATCGAAGGTTCGCTCCCTCGCCGCGCTGGCGCCCGAGTCGGTGCTCGCGTGGCCAGTCCGGGATCCGCGTGAAGTCGTCCGTTCACACCTACTCGGGCGAGACGGTCGCACCGCGCATCGCTATCCGACCGCTGACGACGTCTTCGCTGTTGCGTCCAAACACGATCCCTGGCCGGTCCGTCGACTCAGCGAGGCCCTCATCGCAGAGGGGCCCGTCGACTTCGGCGAACGGTCGTTGCGGCTCCGCCACGAGGACTTCTGCGCAGATCCAGGAGCGATGGTCACCCGTCTCTACGAACGACTCGGTGGCGTTGCCGACCCCGGTCTCATCGATTGGTGCCGCGGCGTCGTGCGGGTGCCCCAACGCTGGGAACATGCCGACGACCCGCGCTGGACTGGACTCTTCGAGCGCGTTGGCGCCGCTGACCTGGTCGCCGATCTGGGCTACGTCTAGCCGATCCGAATTAGAGCTCGGGGGTTCCCATGTCGATCTCGGAACCGAGGCGGAGCTGTGTGGCCCGGCCCTGTTCATCGAGATCGAAGTTCACTCGCTGGCCTTGGCGCAGCATGCGAAAGACGGAGCCTTCGAGCGCGTTTTCGGCGAGGTCGATGTCGGCCAGATCGGCCTCGTTGATCAGGACGCCGTCGCCGGTGCCCGGGTCGTAGCTCTTGATCACACCCTGCATGAGCCGCAGCGTATCCGCGTGGAGGTCACGCGGGCGACGTGGGGCCAGTACGATCCGCTTCCGTGCCGATTGACACTCTCGACGCCCACTCTCTTCGCCCCGTCGTTGTCGCCTTTCGCGACGCGCTGATCGAGCACCGAGAGTCGATCAACAACCTCAACGTGTACCCCGTGCCCGACGGCGACACAGGCACCAACATGTCGCTCACGCTCGTGTCGGTCGTCGAGGAACTCGACGGCATCGATGCCGACGCTGATCTGGCGGCCGTGTGTACCGGTATCTCCCACGGGTCGCTCATGGGTGCCCGCGGAAACAGCGGCGTGATCATGTCGCAGATTCTCCGAGGGTTCGCTGGGGTGGTGAGCGAGCGCGGTGTCGTCGACGCGGCTTCCTTCGCCGAGGCGTGGTCGGCAGCCGCGACCGGCGCCTACAGCGCGGTCGGAAATCCGGTGGAGGGCACGATTCTCACGGTGGTGCGCGAGTCTGCCGATGCCGCCGCCGGAGCCGCTGCTGAGGGGGCCGATCTTCTCGGCGTGCTCGACGCAGCCCGAGCGGAAGGCGGTGCGTCGCTCGAACGGACACCGACGCTGCTCAAGGTTCTCGCCGATGCCGGGGTGGTCGATGCCGGCGGTGCGGGTCTGTTGCTCTTCCTCGACGCAGCGCTCCATGTCGTCGACGGCAGAGCGATGCCCGAACCCGCCGTGGTTGCTCCGCCGTCTGAGCCAGTGCGACCAGAAGGCGACGATCACGAGCCGTCGATCGCCGACCTTCGCTACGAAGTCATGTTTCTCCTCGACGCACCCGATGTCGAGATCGACGGTTTCAAATCGGCCTGGGCTGAAGTCGGCGACTCCATCGTGGTCGTCGGCGGTGATGGCATCTTCAACTGCCACATCCACTGCGACGACATCGGCGCAGCGATCGAATGCGGCATCGCCGTCGGGCGCCCTCACAAGATTCGGGTCACCGACCTTCTCGAAGAACTCGAAGAGCGCGACTGGGTGCAGGCCGAGATCGGCGTACCCGCCGACGGGCCGGCCGGCGAGCCTGTTCCCACTGCGGTCGTCGCGGTCGGCGTCGGCCGAGGAGTCGTTGCGATCCTGCGCTCGATGGGCGTGCACGCGGTGGTCGCCGGTGGGCAGTCGATGAACCCCTCCACGGCCGAGCTGGTGGCGGCGGTCGAGTCGGTTCCGGCGCCGGAAGTCGTCATCCTTCCGAACAACAAGAACATCATCCCGGTCGCCCAACAGGTCGACGCGCAGACCAGCCGGACGGTTCGTGTCGTCCCCACCAAGGGCGTGGCTGAGGGGCTGGCCTGCCTGATGTCCTACGACCCGCAGGACAGCGCCGAGACCAATGCGACCAACATGGCTGCGGCCGCGGCCGCAGTGGTTGCCGGCGAGATCACCCAGGCCGTGCGGGAGTCGACATCCGATGCCGGCCCGATCGCCACCGGCGATTGGCTTGGCATCTGTCGTGACGGAATCCAGGCCGTGCAACCGACGATGGTCGGGGCCGCCACTGCGTTGCTCTCCCACATTCTCGACGACGAACACGAACTCCTCACCGTCATCGCCGGTGAGGACGCAGTCGATGATGCCACTGCCGCGATCGAGGCCTGGGTCGAGGAGCATCACCCGGAGGTCGAGGTCGAGGTGCACGACGGCGGACAACCGCTGTATCCGTACTACTTCGGACTGGAGTAGCCACCGGTGCCCGAGGGTGACCCGCCGCTGACGCTGCGGAACCTGGCCGAGATGCCGGTGAGTCGGCTTCGCGGCGTGGGGGAGAAGAAGGAGAAGTCGCTCGCGGCGGCGGAGATTCGCACCGTGCTCGACCTGGTGCAGCACTACCCCCGCCGGCACCTGGACCGCACCCGTGAAGCGAAGATCGCCGACCTGCAAAAGGGCGACGAGGCAACTGTCTTCGGCGAAGTTCGCAGCAGCGCCACCCGGCAGCTGCGCGGCCGTCGGACGCTGACTGAGGTCGTCATTGGCGACGGGGGGCACCAGCTGACGCTCACCTTCTTCAATCAGCGGTGGCGGGAGAAGCAACTCCAACCGGGCATGACGCTGATGGTCCACGGCAAGTGCGACTTCTTTCGCGGCAACCGCCAGATGACCGGACCGATTGTCGACCTCGTCGGGAATCAGACCGGGCGGATCATCCCCGTGTATCCCCAGTCGGAGAAGTCGGGCCTGCTCACGCGCGACCTCCAGTCGTTCATCGAGGAAGCCTTGAAGCGCGCCGCAGTGCGAGGCTTCGCCGACCCCTTGCCCACGGCGGTCCTCGATCGCTTCGACTTCGTCACGCGAAACGCGGCAGTGAACGGCATCCACAACCCGGAGTCGATGACGGAGAAGGACGAAGCGCGACGCCGGCTGGTGTTCGATGAGCTGCTGCGGGTGCAGTTGGAACTGGTTCGTCGCAAGCGCCGGATCGAACGGGAGACGGCAGGTCTGTCGCACTCCCTCGAGGGTGAACTGGTCGCTCGGTTCCACGAACGGCTTCCCTTTCCTCTGACCGGCGCACAGGAGCGTGCGATCCGGGAGATCGGGGCCGATCTCGAGCTCGAACGGCCGATGCATCGCCTGCTGCAGGGCGACGTGGGTTCCGGCAAGACGGTTGTGGCGATCACCGCGTTGCTCGCGGGAGTGCAGAGCGGCCACCAGGGTGCGTTGATGGCGCCCACGGAGGTGCTGGCTGAACAGCACCACCTCGGGGTCACCTCGATGCTGGGTGACCTGATGGTGCCCGACCCCACAACGCTGATGGGAGATCGCCCCCTGCGCATCGAACTCCTGACCAACCGGGTGGGTGCTGGCGATCGACGCAAGATCCTTGCGGACCTCGTCACCGGCAAGGTCGACATCGTGATCGGCACCCACGCGTTGATCCAGGACAAGGTCGAGTACTCGTCGCTCGGCGTGGTCGTGATCGACGAGCAACACCGCTTCGGAGTCGAGCAACGAGCGGCCCTGCGCGACAAGGGCGACGCGAGCGCGGCGCCCGACGTGTTGGTGATGACCGCCACCCCGATTCCGCGAACCGCGGCGATGACGGTCTACGGCGACCTCGATGTGAGCGAACTCGACGAGCTCCCCCCGGGGCGCACCCCGATCGTCACCCACTGGGCCCAGACCGACGCTGAGGTGGCAGAGGTGTGGGACGAGGTCCGCACGGAGGTGGCGGCCGGTCGCCAGGCCTATGTCGTCTGCCCGCTGATCGGGGAGTCGGAAGCGCTCGACGTCAGCAGCGCTACTGAGACGTATGAGGAGCTGACCGGCGGCGTGCTCCACGACCTTCGCGTGGCGCTCCTCCACGGTCAGATGCCGTCGGTTGAGAAGGGCGAAGTCATGGAGCGATTCCGTGGCGGCGC
>CALKOE010000453.1 GCA_938091985.1 uncultured Acidimicrobiales bacterium
CGGCCAGCACGCACTGCACTACTTCGATCTCGCCCTCGCTGACCATCACGCCCCGTCCGGCAACTGCGGCGATGCCGAGTCGGGCCGGAAACTGTTGGCCGAGGATGTCACCGTCCATCGGGTCGGGTCGCAGAAGCACCCCGGCCCGAGAGCGTTTGATCTCCGCGGCCCAGTGTCCGTACGACGACCGAAACTGATCGGGACGCGCCGCGCCCACGAGGTGCACCCCGGGTGGAGCCGCGGCCACCACTCGTCCGAGCGCGCCGGTTGGGTCGTCGAGGTCGAGCATGTCGTCGACAAGGACCAGTGCGAACTCCAGCGACTCGAGTACGCCATCGAGATCTGCGGGATCGATCGCCACAACCCCGCTCCGGCGAGCGAGATCGCCATCGCCGACGACCACCGCGGCTGAGCCCGCGGCACGGGCCAGACAGCACAACACGTTGGTGCGGCCTGAGCGGGGCGGTCCAAGCACGACGGCGTGCTCACGGCGATGGAGACGAACGGCGCCGAGCGAGAGGTCGCGCTCTCGAACCATGCACGACAGCACGGCCCCGTTCGGCGTCAGCTCGACGGATGGGGTGACGTCATTGAACCGAATCGTCGTGTGCAGCTCCCCCACCTCATGAGGAGGTGTCGACGGACTCGTATCGCCGCGCCGCTCCGCCACTGCAGCTTCGATCGATTCCGCAGCGCGGATGACCTGCAGCGTCTTGCCGGCGCTGTCGACCGCGCGCCCCGGTGGAAAGTCGGCTGTAGAGACCTTGAGCCCGAAGCGAAGGGCGTCGGACTGATCTGCGCTGCGGTGGATCATCACCGCGCCGGTGGTCGCGGCGAGGCTCGGCGCCAGGTCGGCGGCCCGACGCAGCGACGTTGCGATCACCACGCCCACTGCGGGGCCATCGGCCCAGATCCGGCCGAGCCGTTCGTGGACGAGTGGTTCGCGCACCGGGTCGTGCGCTCGGCCGAGGCCGCCGAGATCGTCGATGAGCAAAAGCAGGCCCGGACCCGGATTCGATGGGTGGCTTCGGCGCCGCTGCACCTCCTCGTCGATCCAGCGCAGCAGACGCACCCTGCGCACGGCGTCACTCGGGCCGACGATCGTGCCGGCGCTCACGAGCCCGGCAAGCGGCAGGAGCCCTCCGGCATCGAGGTCGATCGCGTGGATGTGGAGCCCTGGTTCGCCCCCGGCCGCCAGCGCGGCAGTGGCGAGTGTGGTCGTCGACCCCGCTCCCGGCCCACCGACCACCACCAGGTGCCCGTCGTCCGGCAACCAGCCGCCGAACCTCTGGGTCTGATCGTCGGGCTCATCGATGAGACACCACTGGTCGTTGCCGGCTCTGGGGAGCGACTCGCGGCGCAGGTCAACTGGAAGTGGCGGCGGCCAGGGCGCACGAGGCGGCTGACCGCCGCGAGCGCGGTGCGCGGCGCCGACCGCCGCGACGAGCCGCCCGAGATCCGATGTCGCCGTGTCGCTCGAAGGCGGGGCTTCGATCGGCGAGTTGACCGAGATGCCGCCGGCACCTCGGGAGTGGCCGGTGACAAGCGCGGCCTGGAACGGAACGAGCTCTCCGGGCCCAAACCTCGCCACGCCGCGGCCAGGGCGACTGCGGGGAATCGCGGCGGCGTCGGGTGCATCGATCACGTCGAGCGAATCACCCCGATCGGTGACACGGAGTGCGATACGACACGCGGTGTTGGCTCTGATGTCGTCGGTGACGACCCCGGCCGGTCGTTGCGTGGCGAGAATCATGTGGACGCCCAGACTTCGACCCCGCTGGGCGATGCCGACGAGCGCATCGAGAAATTCGGGAAGGTCGGCGGCCAACGAAGCGAACTCATCGACCACGACAATCAGCCGAGGAAGCGGCTCGGACTTCGGGTCCGATTCGGCGGCGAGGCGAAATGAAGCCATGTTGTCGGCGCCGACCGCGCGGAGTCGGTGTTCTCGGTAGCGAAGCTCAGCTTCGAGACACCGAAGCGCACGAGCAGCCAGCTCGGCATCGAGGTCGGTCACCAGGCCGGCGACATGGGGAAGGTCTGCGCAGCAGTCGAAGGCCGCGCCGCCCTTGTAGTCGACGAGGACCATCGCCACGTGGTCAGGGTCGGCGGTGGCCGCGACCGCTGCGACGATTGAGCGCAGCAGCTCCGACTTGCCCGAACCGGTCGTGCCACCGACCAGCACGTGGGGCCCGTCGTCGACGAAGTCGAGCATGGTCGCTCCGTCGCCGTCGGCTCCGATCGGCACGCGCAAGTCGGCGGAGCCATCCGTGGCTCGCCATCGCTCCTCGATCTCTCGAGGGTCATCGCCGCTGATACCCAACAAGCCGAGCAACGGGGCGGCACCCGGCACGCCCGTGCCCACGATCGGCAGTTCGGGATCATCGAGGCGGGCAAGTCGGCGAGCTGCTCGAGTCGCGATCGTCACGCTCACACCCCACGCAAGCGCGGCGCTGCCGGCCTCGGCGCGACGTGGGTCGACGATCGACATCCGGCCGACGCCGTCGATCCGCACAACGGTGTCGCACCGCGCCGTCAGCCGATGCTCGTCGCGCACCAGCACGATTGCCGATGCCTGCTCGCACGCCAGCAGGTGACGGCCGACGGTGGTGCGCCCCTGGAACGGATCGTCGCCGTCAAGCACTGCCAACAGGGCACGGTCACCCGCCGCGGCGAGGACCTCGAGCGCGGCGCCGGCGTCGTTGGTCTCCAACAACGCCACACCTCTCCGTCCGCTGGCGTGATCGGCGGTGTGAGGCAACCAGCTTGCCCAGCCCCACTCGTGAATCGCATCGGCTCCGACGACCATCGACAGGTCGGCCGGACCGTGGTGGGTCGCCATCTGCAACATGAGCGACCGAGCAACGGAACGCGCAGCACGCGACTCACCCACGATGCCGACGACGCGCCCGGGGCCGAGATCGACAGGAACCGGCACGTCGGGCATCAGCGGCATGGCCGCGACGGCGTCGAGAACTTCGGCAGAGACCGTCTCGCCGGCGGGCGCCACGAGGTCGGGCGTGAACGGCTCGTCGCGCACACCGAGCCCGACGGTGAACGCATCGACCGCCGAACGTCGACGCTCCCACAATCTGACCGACGGTCCCTCGGCCCGCCGAAGCACCTCAGCCGGGTCGGGATGGAGCGTTCGCCGACGGAAGATCTCGCGGTGGCGGTGACCAGGCAGTGCGTCACAGACCGACTCGAGCATCTCGGTGAACTCGCGGAGGTCTCGCCGGTGATCTCGGCGATTCCGGCGCCGACGCTCCCACCAGGTGCCGACGGTCAGAACCGGACCGAGTGCGGCGAAGACGGCCATGAAGGGAGAGAACAAGACGGCGACGACAGCACCGGCGATGATCGGGAGCACGATTCCGGCCACCGACAGGGGTTCGGTCGCGGCCGGCAGCGGCGCGGGCCCGGGTGCGACCACGGACTCCGCAGACGAAGGCGGAGCGAGTCGCGGCGGACGGTTGAACGGGATCGCGCCGCCGCGGACACCGAGACCGGCGACCACGGCAGCGGGACGGTCATCGACTGCCGAGCGCGCCGAAAAGCGTGAGAGGCCTGCGCGCAGCACGGCACCGTCGCACAGTGGCGCCGGCCCGACGACCGGGTGTCCGTCGATGGAGGTGCCGTTGCGCGAACCGAGGTCGGCAACGAGATCGCCGCAGAGGGAAACGTGGCGACGAGACAGCGCCGCATCGTGGAGCCGGAGATCGGCATCAGGACCCCGGCCGATGACCACGGCGCGCCCTGCATCGACCACGGCCCCAGCCCGCAGCCCGCCGATGACGGCG
>CALKOE010000454.1 GCA_938091985.1 uncultured Acidimicrobiales bacterium
AAGTGGGACGACATCCCGGACCCGCCGGTCCGCATCGTGCCGGTGATCGTCTTCCCGCAGCCCGATGGGAGCTACGGAGAGGTCATGGTCGACTCGTCGCCACAGATCATGCGGCTCGAGGCCGAGTTCAGCGGTCGGAGCATCGTGCCGACCGACCCTGCGGTCGCGTTCATCGACGCACTGATCGAGGACTACGCCGACGAGTGGCTCACCAAGGCCATGTACCACTATCGCTGGGCCAACGACAACGACATCCAAACGGCTGGTCACGTGCTGCCCGCGGCGGGGAATCGGCGGCTCTCCAGCGACCAGCACGAGGCCGCCGCCAACATGGTCATCGAGCGCCAGACCGGTCGCCGCGCGCTGATCGGGTCGACCGAGGAGACTGCGCCGATCATCGAGTCGTCCTACAAACGCGTCCTGGACGTGTTCAGCGAACTGTTCTCACACCAGGAGTTCTTCCTCGGTGATCGACCGGGGCGGGGTGACTTCGGGCTGTACGGCCAACTCACGCAGCTCGTGCAGCGTGACCCGACGCCGACGGCGATCGCCGCCCGCCGTTCACCGAAGGTCGTCTCGTGGATCGACGATCTCGACGACCTGTCGTGGCTACCGGTCGACGGCGACGTGGGCTGGTCGTCGTTGGAATCGCTTCCCAACGCAACAACGCAACTCCTGAACGAGATCGGGTCGACGTATGCGCCGTTCATGGTGGCCAACGCGCAGGCGCTGATGTCGGGCGCCGACGAGGTGGCGTGCGACGTCGAGGGCGGCACCTACCGGCAAGCCCCGTTCAAGGACCAGGGCAAGTGCCTGCAGTGGCTGCGCGAGGACTACGCCGCGCTCGGCGACCCCGATCGCACTCGGGTCGACGACCTGCTCGCCGGCACCGGCTGCGAGGTTCTCTTCGCATGAGCTTGCGACGCACACTGACCTGGGCGCTTCCGGCGGTCGCCTACGCAGCGTTCGTCCGCTGGTACACCGATTTCGGCGGCCCACTCGACGACGACGAGATCGAGATGTACCTCGCTCGGTTCGAGGCGCTCGGCTACAGCGACGTGGAACTCGACCGAGTCGGTCGCTTCATGAAGACCGACACCGGGCGGCAGGTCCTGATGATGAACGTCATCGACTACGCCGACGATCCACCCGACGTGCCCGGAGCCGAGCCCGGTGAATCCGCCGCCAAGCTCATGGACCGGTACATGCAGCACATGTACGCCGAGCTGTTCAAACGCGCCTGTCATCCCACCCTCATGGGCAAGGCGGTGGGCGATGCGATCGACCTCGTCGGCGTCGACGACCTCGAGACCGCGGAGCGCTGGGATGCGGGAGCAGTCTTCCGCTGGCGGAGCCGCCGCACCTTTTGTGACATCGTGACGATCCCCGAGACGACGGGTCGCCACGAGTTCAAGGTCGCCGCGCTCGACAAGACCATCTCGTACCCGACCGAGCCGCAGCTGAACCTCGGCGACCCGAGGGCCCTGCTGGGCCTGCTGGTGCTCGCCGTCGCAGCGCTCGGCGATCTGCTCACGACGCCGACCGGCCGCCGCCGCTGATGTGCACCACGCACCCCACAGGAGATCGGCCCTCGATGGCTGAGATCGCACACGCGACGAGCATCGCCCGCCCGCCCGAGGTCGTCTGGGCCGCGCTCGCCGATTTCGGTGGCATCAGCAGGTGGGCGCCGAACGTGGACCACTCCTGTCTGACGACCTCGCAGCGCGAGGGTGTCGGTGCTGTGCGCCGCGTCCAGGTCGGCCGCAACGCGCTGCTCGAACGTGCCGTCGAGTGGGAGCCGGGAGACCGTATCGCCTATGCCATCGAGGGATTGCCCCCGGTCGTGCGAGCCGCGGTCAACACCTGGTCTCTCGAGGCGAGTCAGTCGTGCCAAGGAGATGATGACGCGACGGAGCTGACGTTGCGGACGCTCGTGGACGCCGGCCCGCAGCCGCCTCGACAGGTGGTCGCCCGCGTCGTCGCCAGAGCGATGGGCAAGGCGTCTGTCCAGATGCTCGCCGGCCTCAAGGGCCATCTCGAGGCGGCCCAATCCGAGGAGGTCGCGCCATGAGTGGGCGCCCCGATGTCGTCGTGCTCGTGACCGACGAGGAACGTGCCGCGCCGCCGTATGAGTCGGCGGAGGTGGCGGCGTGGCGGCGCGAGAAGCTCGCTGGCGCCCGGTGGTTCGAGGACAATGGGGTGTCGTTCCGGCGCCACTACACGGGCTCGTTGGCGTGTGTGCCCAGCCGCCCGACCCTGTTCACGGGCCAGTATCCCGATGTTCACGGGGTCACCCAGACCAACGGTCTGGGCAAGATGGACGACGACTCGCGGATGCGCTGGCTTCGGCCCGGCGAGGTGCCGACGCTCGGTCACTGGTTCCGGACCGGCGGATACGACACCCACTACGTGGGCAAATGGCACATGACCCATGCCGATGTCGTCGACCCGGCCACGGGCGGGTCGCTGGCAACCCACGACGTCCGCGGGACGCTCGATCAGGCGGCGATCCAGACCTATCTCGACGCCGACCCACTCGATGAGTTCGGCTTCTCGGGCTGGATCGGACCCGAACCACACGGCCCCGATCCGGCGCTGGCGGGTCTGGTCTGCGATCCGATCTACGCGGATCGAGCGGTGGCCTGGCTCGAGGACCGGTACGAGCGCCGTCGGGCCGGTGAGGGGGCGGCGCTCCGGCCGTTTCTGCTGGTCGTCTGCTTCGTCAACCCCCACGACATCGTCTACGCGCCGGCATGGCTAGGCAGGATCGGCCCCAGCAATCCGTTCGTCGACGACCCCGACAATCCACCCGACGTGCCCGCCTCGCCGACCGACAACGAGGATCTCGCCTCCAAGCCCGCGGCCCAGATCGCGTTTCGGGCCTCGTATCCGTCGACGTATGGGCCAGCGCCGGTCATCGAGCGGGCCTACCGCGACAACGCCCAGGACTACCGGAACATCTACCACCGACTACACCTGGCGGCCGACGAGCCCCTCGATCGCGTCCGCCGAGCAGTGACCGACGCCGACTCGACTGACACCATGCTGGTCCGCACGTCTGACCACGGCGATCTGTTGGGGGCGCACGGTGGATTGCACCAGAAGTGGTTCAACCTCTACGACGAAGCCACTCGCGTGCCGTTCGTCATCGCCCGAACCGGGGAGCAGGCCACCAGTGCCCGTGTCGTCGACGATGCGCCGACGTCCCACGTCGACCTCGTGCCCACCCTGCTGGGAGCGGCCGGCATCGACAAGACACAGGTCGGCGACCAGTTGCGGCCATCGTTCTCCGAGCTTCACCCGCTGCCGGGTCGGGACCTCACGCCGTTGGTCGCCGGCGCCGCGGCCGACGCCGATCGAACCGTGTACGCCATCACCCGAGACAACATGCCCGAAGGCGATTCCGGTGCCAGCGGTATCGCACGCCGACTGGGGCGAATCGCCAAGCAGCCACCGCCGCTGCGCATCCAGGTGCCCGCCCACGTCGCTGCCAACTTCGAGGGCATCGTCAGCCGCGTTCACGACGCCGACGCACCCGGCGGCGCCGGGCACCTCTGGAAGATCGTACGAAGCTTCGACGATCCCGACACCTGGACCGATCCCGGTGTGCGGCAACTGGCCAGCACCGGACCGGCGGGCGACATGTATCGCACCGAACCGCTGCCCGATCAATGGGAGCTGTACGACCTCGACGCCGACCCGGCCGAAGCCGACAACCGATCGAACGATCTCGACGCCGCAGCGGTGGTCGAGTTGCTCATCGGCCGGCTCGCTGCCGAACGCGCCCGAGCCGTCCCCGAACGCAACCATCCCTGGCCCTACGCCACCCGAAAGCCCACCGGAGGTCCCCCGATGAAGAAACCACCACTCCCAGCTCGCGCACTACGCAAAGTCCTGCAGCGGGTTGGCATGCACCCCGACGACACCGAGACGATCGACAGTGTTCTCGAAGGCGCGGACCTGAGCGGTCGGCGCGCCCTGGTGGTGGCGACGAACCACGGCGTCCTCGACGTCGGCAAGGCGACGGGTGTCTTTCCGAGCGAGTTGACGGTGGCTTACTACGAGTTCCTCGATGCCGGCATGGACGTCGACGTGGCCAGCCCGAAGGGTGGCATCATTCCGTTCGACCGCAGTCTGCATGTTGCGCCCGTACGGACCGAGGCGTGCGACCGCTTCCTGGCCGATGACGAGCTCAAGGCGAAGGTCACCGATTCGTTGGCGATCGGTGACCTCGACATGGCCGACTACGACATCGTGTTCCTCGCCGGTGGGTGGGGTGCGGCGTTCGATCTGGGCTTCTCCGAGGAGCTCGGGCGCCAGATCACCGTCGCCAACGAGCACGACCGGGTGATCGGCGGTGTGTGCCACGGCCCGCTCGGGCTGCTGAAAGCCAAGGCCGCCGACGGCTCCCCGCTAGTCGAAGGCCGGCGAGTCAGCGCGGTCACCGACAAGCAGGTGAACGAGCTCGGTATCGACAGCACGCCCCACCACCCGGAAACCGAGCTTCGCAAGCTCGGTGCCGACTTCGAGAGCGAGTCCCGGTTCAGGGACATCTTCGCCAACCACTGGGTGGTCGACGGCAATCTCGTCACCGGCCAGAACCAGAACGCATCGCCCATGGTCGCCCG
>CALKOE010000455.1 GCA_938091985.1 uncultured Acidimicrobiales bacterium
GTCGAAGAGATCGGGGTGGCGCTCGGGATCGAGGGCAACGACCGCAAGATCGACGTGCTTTTGGCGCCCACGGTCAACCTCCATCGCTCGCCTCGCGGTGGTCGTCACTTCGAGTCCTACAGCGAAGACCCCGAGCTCAGCTCGCGGATCGGCGTGGCCTACATCAATGGCGTGCAGAGCCAGGGCATCGGCGCCTGTGCGAAGCACTTCGTCGCCAACGACCAGGAATTCGAACGGTTCACGATCGACGTCGATGTCGATGAACGCTCCTTGCGCGAGATCTACCTCCCGCCGTTCGAGGCGGCCGTGAAGGAGGCCGGCGTGAAGTCGGTCATGGGTGCCTACAACTTCGTCAACGGCGACCACTCGTGCGCACACCCAGACCTGTTGGTCGGCGTGATGAAGGAAGAGTGGGGTTTCGACGGGTTCGTCGTGTCCGACTGGGGCGCCATCAAGGAAACAGTGGCGCCCGCGCTCCACGGCCTCGACCTCGAGATGCCGGGCCCCGGTCGATGGTGGGGCCGCGACGGTCAGCTCAAGTCAGCCGTCGAGAACGGCGACGTGCCCGAAGCGTTGATCGACGACAAGGTTCGTCGCATCGTGTCGTTCCTCGAGTGGCGAGGCCGGATCGGTGCCGAGTCCGACCACGAGGAAGCAAGCGTCGAGCGTCCCGAACACCGCGAGCTGGCACGGACCGCGGCGGCTGCGTCGATGGTGTTGATCAAGAACGAGAGCTCTGCCCTCCCGCTGGCGTCGACCGGAACGGTGGCGCTCATCGGCCCAGGCGTGGCCGAGACGGCGATGCTCGGCGGCGGATCCGCGAGTCTCGCACCGCAGCGAACCACGAACGTGCTCGACTCGATGACCGAACGTCTCGGCGATCGACTCATCGGCAACGCGCCGGGTATCGACATGCGCCGCAAGGCCGCCGCCGTGCCGCCTGAGTGGCTGGGTGACGATGGTGTGTCGTTCGAGATGTACGACGGCATCGGGTTCGACGGCGAGATGTTCGAGTCCTACACGCGACCCGCAGCATTCAACGTCTGGTTCGGCGACAACTGGCCGAAGGGACGCGACACCATGTCGGTTCGGCTGTCGTTCGAGATGACGCCCGCGTCGTCAGGTCGCCACCGCTTCTGTGCGCTCGGCTTTGCCCATGCTCAGCTCTTCGTCGACGACGAACTCGTCGCCGACAACGATGTGAACCGCTTCAGTGGCGGTCTCGGCCAGCACGGTGGCGACGGCTACATGGATCTCGAGGCCGGTCGCACCTATCGCGTGCGTATGGACCACGCGCCCAAGGAACGGGGCCAGTGGGTGTGCATGGTCGACGTCGGTGTCGAACTCGCCGACATCGGCCGTGAACAGGGCATTGCCGACGCAGCGGCCCTCGCCGGGCGCGCCGACACCGCCGTCGTGGTCGTCGGATCGAACTCGGAGTGGGAGTCGGAGGGCGCGGACCGCGACTCGATCGAGCTCCCCAACGGTCAAGACGACCTCATCGCTGCCGTCGTCGCCGCGAATCCGAACACCGTGGTGGTGCTCAACTGTGGCGCGCCGATGACCCTGCCGTGGCTCGACGACGTGCCCGCGGCGCTGATCGCCTGGTACCCGGGCCAGGAAGCCGGCGAGGCAATCGCCGACGTGCTGATGGGCGACGCCGAGCCCGGCGGCCGCATGCCGACCACGTGGGCGCGCCACGAGCGCGACACCCCGGCGTTCCTCAATTATCCCGGCGAGGCCGGCGTGGTTCGCTACGGCGAGGGCGTCTTCGTGGGCTACCGCTGGTACGACGCACGCGAGATCGAGCCGATGATCCCGTTCGGACACGGCGTTTCGTATACGACGTTCGATTGGGGTCAGCCCTCCGTCACCGGCGAGGGCGTCGACGTCGTTGTCGAAGTACCGGTCACAAACACCGGGGAGCGTCAGGGCAGCGAGGTCGTGCAGGTGTATGTCGCCCCCAGTGAGCACGTCGTGCCCCGGCCCGACAAGGAGCTCGCAGGGTTTGCCAAGCTCACGCTGGCGCCGGGGGAGAGGGGTCTCGCTCGGGTGGTGTTGAAGGAACGCTCGTTCGCTCGATGGGACGTCGAGACCCACGGTTGGCTGGTCGATCCGGGCGAGTACTCGCTCGTGGTTGCCGCCTCGGCTGTCGACGTCAGAAGTCGGATCGCGGTCACGGTCTGATTAGTCCTCATGACTGCATCACGGCCGAACATCATCTACGTCCTCGCCGACGACATGGGGTTCGGTGATCTCGCGGTCAACGACGCGGCCGGAAAGATCCCGACCCCGAATCTCGACCGCGTGGCGAGTCGCGGAATCCGCATGACCGACATGCATGCGACGTCGGCTCTCTGCACCCCGAGCCGCTACAGCCTTCTCACGGGTCGCTACGCGTGGCGCACGCCGCTCAAGAGCGGCATCGTCTGGCCGTGGGACGCGCCGCTCATCGACGCCGCCACGCCGACCGTCGCCCAGTTTCTCGGCGACCAGGGCTATCGAACGGCGTGCCTCGGGAAGTGGCACCTCGGCTGGGAGTGGCCCACCAAAGACGGGCGCCATCCGAACGAGACGCTTCCGTTCGGCACCTACTGCGACAACGAACGGGCCGAGTACG
>CALKOE010000456.1 GCA_938091985.1 uncultured Acidimicrobiales bacterium
GACGACTGGGACGCCTTCGGGTGGGACCTTCCGAAGGTTCGCCCATGAGCGGCACCGTGGGCTCGTTGGAGGGAATCTCCGACAATGGGAAGTTCGCCGTGTTCGCGATCGATCATCGTGACTCGCTGCGGGCGTTTCTCGATCCGAGTGATCCCGACGCAATACCGGCGGAGACACTCACCGCCCTGAAGATCGAACTGGTGACGGCGGGCGCCGCTGAGGCCACCGGCGTGATGCTCGAATCGGAGTATTCGATACCTCAGGTCATCGATGCCGGCGCGCTGCCGCCGGGCGTGGGGTTCGTGGCCGCGCTCGAAGCGCAGGGCTACCTCGGCGAGCTGGGATCTGCCCCCACCGAGATGCTCCAGGGATGGTCACCCAGCGCAGCGCGAGACGCGGGCGCGTCTGCATGCAAGCTCCTGCTGCCCTTCCACCCCGATCGGCCCATCGCTGAGCTGCAGGAGAAGGTCGCCCTCGAGACGGTGGCTCGGTGTCACGACGCCGGCATGCCGCTCGTGTTGGAGCCACTCTTCTATGGGCTCGACGACCCTGCCGACCGGCCTCGTGTCGTGATCGAGACCGCCAACCGATTCGCGGCTGCGGGTGCCGATCTGCTGAAGCTTCCGTTTCCGATCGACACCTCCGTCGATGAAGATCGAGACCACTGGCACGCGTCGTGCGTCACCATCTCCTCGCTCGTGCGCTCGCCGTGGGTGCTCCTGTCGGGCGGCGGCACCTTCGATGCGTTCGCTGCCCAGGTCGAAGTGGCGCGCGCCGCGGGTGCCGCAGGATTCATGGTCGGCCGCGCACTGTGGGGAGAAGCGGTGTTGGCACCGCTGTCGGAGCGCACGGCGCGGCTTGAAGTGGTGCGCCGACGCTTGGCCCACCTTCGCGGATTGCTCTAGTTCCGACGCGGCGCGGTTCCGCCGCGATTCAGATCGACTCGATGGAGAAGTAATGAGAACAGTGACGCACTGGATTGATGGAGCAGCGTACGACGGGAGGTCGACTCGGGCCGCCCCGATCTGGAATCCGGCGACAGGAGCGCAGCAGGCCGAGGTGCGTCTCGCGACGGTCGAGGATGTCGACGTCGCTGTGCGGGCTGCTGAATCGGCGTATGCGTCGTGGTCACAGACATCGTTGAGCGCTCGTAGCAAGGTGCTCTTCGCGTTTCGCGAGATCATGAACAGGCGAGCGGGCGAGCTGGCCGAGATGATTACGGATGAGCACGGCAAGGTGCTCTCCGACGCAGCCGGAGAAGTGCAGCGTGGTCTTGAAGTAGTCGAGTTCGCTTGTGGGATCCCCACCCTCCTGAAGGGTGGCTTCTCGGACCAGGTCTCGGGCGGTGTCGACGCCTACTCGTATCGCGAGTCGCTCGGCGTCTGCGCAGGTATCACTCCGTTCAACTTCCCGGCGATGGTCCCCATGTGGATGTTCCCGGTGGCGATCGCCTGCGGCAACACGTTCATCCTGAAACCGAGCGAGCGCGACCCTTCCGTAGCCGTTCTCATGGCCGAGATGTGGGCCGAGGCCGGCCTGCCCGCCGGGGTCTTCAACGTCGTCCACGGCGACAAGGAGGCGGTCGACGCACTCCTCGACCATCCGGGTGTGGCTGCGGTGTCGTTCGTTGGGTCGACTCCGATTGCTCGCTACGTCCATGAGCGGGGCATCGGCGCCGGCAAGCGTGTGCAGGCGCTCGGTGGAGCGAAGAACCACGCCATCGTCTTGCCCGACGCCGACATGGAGTTCGCTTCGCACCACCTCGCCTCGGCTGCGTTTGGCTCGGCGGGGGAGCGGTGCATGGCGATCTCAGCCGCCATCGCAGTGGGATCTGCCGGTGACGAGCTTCTCCCGCACGTGCAGGAGCAGGCCACCGCGGTCAAGGTTGGTCCGGGACGTGATCCGGCCAGCGAGATGGGCCCGATTGTCACGGCCGAGGCAAGAGACCGGATCGTGGGATTCATCGAGCGCGGATCTGCGCAGGGTGCCGACCTGGTGGTCGACGGACGAGATCTCGTGGTGCCGGGCCACGCCGATGGCTTCTTCGTGGGGCCGACGCTGATCGACCGAGTGACGACCGAGATGGACGTCTACACCAACGAGATCTTCGGGCCGGTGTTGTCAGTGCTGCGAGCCGACACCGTCGACGACGCGATCGACCTGATCAATGCCAACCCCTATGGCAACGGCACGGCGGTGTTCACCAACTCCGGCGGGGCCGCTCGGCGTTTCGTGCGTGGGGTGAAGGTCGGGATGATCGGGATCAATGTGCCCGTGCCGGTTCCCATGGCGTACTACAGCTTCGGCGGATGGAAGGACTCGCTTTTCGGGGAGCACCACATCCACGGCCCCGAGGGGGTTGCCTTCTACACGCGGGGCAAGGCCGTGACGGTGCGTTGGCCAGAAGCAGGCACGCCGAGTGGTGCGAGTATGGACATGCCAACAGCCACCTGACTCAAGCAGACGGCGAGCCCGAAGAAGCCTTGACAGAAAGCTTTCTGTAAAGATATGTTCGGTCGATGGTCGATCTCACAACGATGACGCTGTTGCTCGGACGGCTGTCTCGGCTCAATGAGTCGGCCGTCACCGAGGTCTGTGCCGAGCACAGCACGACCCCGGCGGAACTGCGAGTGATGTCGTTGCTCGCCCATCGAATCGATGGTGCGGCCAGCCCTTCCGACATCGCCACGTTCGTGGTGCAGACCAGCGGCGGGCTCACAGCGACCTTGCGTCGCCTCGAGACCGACGGCCACATCGAACGGGTCGCTGATCCGGACGACGGTCGCGGCCGGCTCGTCGTGCTCACCGATACGGGCGCCGCATTCCACCAGCGAGTGCTCGACGCGGTCGTGTCGAGTGTCGCCCGAGCCTTCGACGGCCTCGACCTTTCTCGCCTCGACGCGATCATCCGCGACCTTGTCGCGGGATTCGAACGCGTCGATGGCGCACCTTCCAGTGCCGGCTTCGTTGCCGGCGTTCCCCCGTCTCCCATCACGAGGTGATGCACATGTCCACCACAGAAGCCATCAACGCCCTCGGGCTCCGCCCATTGAGCGGCCGGATCGCCGCCGAGATCCTCGCGCCACTCGGCGCGATCCTGGCCGACGACGCGCTGCAAGCCGATCTGAGAGCCGCGCTCCCGGAGCGGGGAGTGCTCGTGTTGCGAGGCGCGTCGCCTTCGCCCGAACAGCAGATCGCGCTCGCGTCGATCTTCGGCGAGCCCGAACCTCCGAAGGAGCAGAACCCCCGCCATCCCGACCACGATCTCGTCTGCGTCTTCGACAGCGATGGTGGCTACAAGGCCGACAAGTGGCATGCCGACGAGACGTTTGTCGAGAACCCTGTGTCGGGTGCGGTGCTGTCGATGCAGATCATGCCGCCCGTCGGGGGCGACACCATGTGGACCAACACCGAGGCGGCCTACGACGCGCTGTCCAACGGCATGAAGGCACTGCTCGACAACCGCCGGGCTCGCCACGAGATCAATGAGTCGGTGGCGACCGTGCACCCGGTGATCCGCACCCACCCGGTGACCGGCCGGAAGTCGATCTACGTCAACGACATCTTCACTCGCGGCATCGTCGATCTTCCGCCCGACGAGAGCGATGCGATCTTGCCGTTCCTGAAGCGCCACGTGCAGCGCCCCGACTTCACCTTCCGTCACACGTGGGCCGAGGGCGACGTGGTGATCTGGGACAACCGGTGCACACAGCACTACGCGATCAACGACTTCGAGGGTCGACGCGTCGTGCATCGCGTGGGCTTCTTCGCCGAACCCTTCGAGAACTGAACGCAACCGATGCAGAACGGACCGCAGAATCCCTTCCTGGCCAACTCGTCCTACGCGGTGGCGCACGGCCGCAGCGACCAGCAGGACAACGTGGCGTGGCGCGGCCCCGAGGGCCCCACGGAGGTGCTCGATGAAGCACACGACATTCAGTACGCCTGGCTTGGCCCATGCCACTTCGGTGGTCTGATCTCCGGTGCCTACCCCGACGGCAAGCGCACGATCTGGAGCAACGGCAAACAGAACATCGTGAAGCTCGACTACGACACGCTCGAGGTGCTCGCCAACCACGAGATCGTCGGCGCTGGAGGATGCAGCCCGCAGGCGGAGCTCGAAGAGAACCTCGTCGGTCTCGACGAGAAGGAGGACTGGGAGGCGATCGAACACGCCATCGAGCTCTCGATGAAATACATGACGGGCCTCGACGGCGTCTACGCGCTGCTCGACCTCGATCACACGCTCTTCCTCGGTCGCGAGGATCACGCCGTCGCCTATGTCGAGCACGACCCGACCGATCGCGCCTCGGAGATCGTCGAGCGGAACCGCTGGTACAAGCCGGACCACATCACCGGCGCTTTCGTGGGCATGAACATCACGTTCGACGGCCGCTTGGTCATGTCGACCGATCGTGGCTGGGTCGTCGTGCTCGCTCGCGACTTCAGCGAATACCACGCGATTCAGGTGCGGGGTGGGGCTGAGGAAGCCGAGGCGTATTGCGCCGAGAAGGAGGCCGCCGGGCGAGTGGGCTACGGCTGGATGCGCACGAGCATGTGTGTCGACGACGACAACGGGATATACTGCTCGTCCAACGATCACCACCACAAGCTCCGCTGGACAGGCACCGAGCTCACCGACGACGAAGCTCACGGCTGCTGGTCCGTCCCGTATCGCAACGGCGGCGGCACCGGATCGGGGACCACGCCGTCACTCATGGGCTTCGGTCCCGACGACGACAAGTTCGTGGTGTTCGGCGATGGTGACGAGGTCGTCAACATCACCCTCGCGTGGCGTGACGAGATTCCTGCCGACTGGACGCAGTTGCCAAATGCTCCGCATCGTCGGATCGCCGGCATCGGGCCTGCCAACATGGGCGACCCCGACCTGCCGACCATTCAGACCGAGCAGTCGATCACGGTGTCGGGATATGGCGCGATGACGGTGAACAACGAGCCGGCCACCATCCCCGAGGGGTTCCCTGGCCAGGGCGTGCGCATGCTCTGCTTCATGCTCGGCCACAAGCCGGAGTACACGCCCCACGGGATGCACAAGTACGCGTGGGACCCCGCGGCCCGTGAGTTGCGCGAGGCGTGGGTCAACCTCGAGATCTCATCGCCCAATTCGGTGCCGTTCGTCGCCGAGGAGAGCGGGCTCGTCTATACCTGCGGCGCCCGCGATGGGAAGTGGACCATCGAAGCGGCCGACTGGGAGACCGGTGAGACCGCCTTTCACTATGTGCTCGGCGGCTCGAAATTCAACACGATTGGCGCTGGCGTCACGGTCGACGACGACGGTCATCTCCTCTTCGGATCCATGTACGGCAAAACCCGAATCCTGCGAGAACCCGGCACCGGCACCCCCGTCGCCGCTACAACCGGAGTCTGACCCCCGCTACATCTCGCCGGTTTGGACCTCTCGCTCAGCTCCGGGGAGCGAGATGGAAAATCACTCGTGACCCGCCGGGGAGTTCTTCGCGGGAACGAACATCGAAGCGATCGCCGATCTGCGCCTCGATGGCGTCGAGCGTGTAGGCGTCGTGCGTGCCGGCTCGTTTGTGGCGCAGGAGCGTCTTCACCATCTGGTCGTTCTCGGTCGGGATCTCGAGCACGATCTCGCTGTCGAGCGAGACGAAGTTGTCGAGGATCGCCGAGGTCGGCACGTTGTGGGTGAGCGCCAGATGATGGATCACGGCAAGGGCGAGCACGAGATCGGGTTGCGACCGCGAGTGGAGTGGCGGCCGCTCGGTGCCGTTCCAGCCGATGCCGGGTGACGGGTCGGCGAAGTTCATGTACATCGGCACGATGCCGGTCGTGCCATCGGCGCGAAGCGCCCGGTAGAGCCGATCGACCACGAGGTCGTCGGCGTCCATCGCGAGCACAGTGTCGCTGTGTTCCGCCGCGATCCGGCTGAACATGCCGTCGTTTGCGCCGATGTCCCAGACCTGGTTGCGGTGCGCCTGGCCGGCGACCGAACGGACGAAGTCGGCCTTCAGAAGGAGCTCCTTCGATTGATAGTGGCCACGCTGGGAGTAGTCAGCCCACGTCGACTCGGAGCGGTCCCACTCGAGGCCTTCGACGAGCTTGATCAGCCGATCGATCGTGGCGACATATAGCTCCTTCTTGTAGCCAGCCTTCTTCATGTCGCTGACGGTGTCGGCCGAGCCATCGGTGAAGCGGGCATCAGCCTTGGCGTGGAGCCACACATGGCTGAGGAAACCCTTGTGTCCGGCGCGGCGACCTTCGAGCACGCGGCGAGCCTGTTCTGGCGTGATGCCATCGACCGCGCCCCGCATCCACGGCTGGTGGGGGAGGTCTTTGTAGGCGGTGAACATCAGCGGGAACAGGAACATCTGGCAGAACTGTCGGTAGCCCCACCACGCCTCTCCCGGTCGATACGGCTCGAACGACGGCACGTCGATAAAGACGGGCCGCGCGCCGATGAACTGCACGTTGTAGGAAGTGGCGTCCTTGGTCGTGATGTCTTCGTCGATCGCTGCCCGTACGAGGCGCAGCGTGAGTAGCGCAGCGTCCTGCAGCATCGAGAACGACCACTCGTGCGGATAGGTGATGACCGGCACGCGTTCGTGCTCGAGCACCGCCGCCCACGTACGCCCGTCGGGGCCCGTGGCATCGACCTTCTCGGTGGCAACCATCTGGCCGGCAGTGATCGCCTTTGAGAAGAACTTCGAGGCTGCGGTCTTCTCGAAGTCGGCCGCCGCGGTTTCGTCGAGCCCGCGGCGGATGTGTTCGCCGTCGCGCCACACCCGCGACGATGGATCGCGAAACGACCCGGCATCGTAGGTGGGCGTGTCGGGCGCGTTGCCCGAGGCGTTCACGGGGTCTGTTCGGCGTCGGCCACGTCGGGCGCGATGGATTCGTCGTCGACCGCGAGTGCGTCGTCGTCGGATTCTTCTTCGGGACGCTTCTTGAACCGCATTCTCGCCATCAAGGTCTTGCCCGCAACGACGGCGCCGGCTGATCCAGCCACAACCGCGCTCATGATCGCACTTCCAGAAGCTGGGTCCAGGTAGCCACTGATCATCGTTGAACCCCCGTATTGACTCACGGGACCTTACCAACCGGTGAACGCTGTTGAGCGCTCGGCGTCAGCTCAGCGCCGCAGAGAACGCGCCAATCGTGGTCTCGATGTCGTCCGCGTCGACCCCCAGGTGGGTCACCAGACGGGATGTGGCCCGGCCGTCGGCCCCAATCCCGATCCGAGTCGTGATGCCGCGATCAGTGAGCTGGGCGAGGAGATCGGCCGGCGCGTCCGAGATCGAGATGAAGACCATGTTGGTGTTGCGCGCGTCGACATCGACGCCGGGGAGCTCTCCGAGGCCGGCCGCGAGTCGAGCTGCATTGGCGTGATCGTCGGCGAGGCGCTCGACGTGGTGTTCGAGCGCGTGGAGGCCAGCGGCAGCGAGCACACCGACTTGGCGAAGACCACCGCCGAGCATCTTGCGCCAGTGGCGGGCCTCGCGGATGAGTTCCTTCGATCCGCTGAGAACTGAACCGGCCGGAGCGCCGAGGCCCTTGGAGAGACACAGCGAGACCGAATCGAACTGTGCGGCCATGTCGGCGCCGGTGATGCCGAGATCGACGACCGCGTTCCACATGCGAGCGCCATCGAGATGGACGGCGAGTTCGTTGGCCCGCCCGACCGACACTGCTTCATTCATCCGCTCGATCGACTGAACGCTGCCGTCCTTGGTGTTCTCGAGGCACAGAAGGCGAGTCCGGGCGAAGTGATCGTCGTCGGGCTTCACGGCTGCGGCGATCGAGGCCGGGTCAGGCAGCCCGTCGGGCAACATCGGCACCGGCTGTGGCTGAATGCCGCCGAGTACCGCGCCGCCGCCGCCCTCCCAGCGATAGGTGTGGGCCATGTCGCCGACGATGTACTCGTCGCCTCGTGCGCAGTGGCTGAGAAGCGCGCACAGGTTCGATTG
>CALKOE010000457.1 GCA_938091985.1 uncultured Acidimicrobiales bacterium
TCCATGGTCTTGTAGTCGTTCTCGAAGTCGACCCAGCGGGCCTGGCGGGTGACCGTGCTCTCCCACTCCTGGGTGTACTTCAGCACCGAGGTGCGGCAGTACTCGTTGAACCGTTCGATGCCGTAGTCGATGATCGAGGCACGACCGGAGACGGGCAGATCCTTCTCGGCTTCCATCTCGGCCGGTAGGCCGTGGCAGTCCCAGCCGAATCGCCGCTCGACTCGCTTGCCCTTCATCGTCTGGTAGCGCGGAACGACGTCTTTCACGTAGCCGGTGAGAAGGTGACCGTGGTGGGGGAGACCGTTCGCGAACGGTGGGCCGTCGTAGAAGACGTATTCGTTGTCTTCCGGGCGTTGCGCAACCGATTCCTCGAAGGTGGCGGCGGTCTTCCACCGCTCGAGAATGCGCGCTTCGATAGCCGGAAGATCCGGACTCTCGACGTGCGGGTAGGGCGCCTCAGCGCCGGCATTCTCGGTTGCAGTCATGGCTGATCAGGCTACCGGCGGCAATGCTCCGCATTGCTTGGAGTTTCGCTGCGCGAAACGTCCTGGGCGGCAATGCTTCGCGGGAATACCGCTACACGCCTTCGTCGGTGGAGGTTTCGCCGTTGTCGGCGACGTGGTTCGTCCACGCCGTCCCATCGTGCCAGCGAAGGCCATGGCGTCCGGCCGGGTCGGGGTGCCAGCCCTGCTCGGTCTCTTCGGCGACGGGTGGAGATGCCGGGAGCTCCTCGGAAACCGCTGGTGCCGCGACGGCCGAGGTCGGTGCAGCTGCTGCCGCCGGTGGCTCGGCCGTGATCGGTTCCGCAGTGGCCGGCGGGGCGAGAAATGCCACGCCCAGCACGATGCCGGCGCCGACGACGACGGCGGCGATTCCGAATTGTGTCGCTTCATCGAGATTGACCGCGGTGGTGAGCAGAGCCAGCAGGCCGATCAAGAATCCGATGCCGCCGAGCCAGGTCGTGAACCGTCGCTCACCGCCAGCTCCGACGAACGCGAGGACGAGCCCCGCGACGATCACGATGATCGAGCCCAGCGCGTCGTCATCGAACACCGCGACAACGCCGAATACGCCGACGACGAACGCGATGTCACCAACGATCACTGCGCTCGTGGCGGTGCCGTGGAACCCACGGCCGTCGAGCAGTCGTGTGCCGAGGAGGAGGATGATGCCGAGGATGAGCGACAGATAGCTGACCGTCTCGTCGCCGTTGGTGAAGGCGGAATCGGGTGCCGAGACATCACCGAATGAAAGCGGCCCGCTGGAGGAGCCGTCACCGGCTGCGATGTCGAGCATGAACGCCCATGTGCTCAGCAGTCCGAGCGTGAGCAGCACCGACGCGCCCCGGGCGGGACCAAGCGCCCATTGGATGCCGTAGGCCGCGGCCAGCAAGAAGAGCGGGAGCGCTGCCGAGTCGAGGTTGTCGAACGCGAATCCGACCGTTGTTGCCGTGCCCAGTGCGATGAGGGCGACTCCGGCCGGTCGAACGTTCGCGGGCAGAGCTACCAGCGCTCCGTGGCCCGCGGCGAGGGCAAGCAAGCCGAGGCCGATGCCGACGAAGTTCGTCTCGCTGTCGTTCGAGTCGATGGCGATCGCGAGCAGGCCGACCATTGCCAGGACCGCCGCCGCGGCGACCATCGAGCCCTTCATCGTCGGATCCGGGCGCTCGCGCGCTTCGGGCCCGAGATCGGTCAGGAATTCCAACATGACACCCTCCCCCAAAGGTTGATGTCAGAAAACTAGAGCACCGGTCCACTGCCGGTGGGTTCCCTCAGCTCTTCGTATTCCGGTGTCTGCTCGCGGAGATCGATGTCGTCGGTGAGATCGATATCCGGAATGGGCGCGGTCTCGCTCATGCCCCAGCGGGCGTGGAAGCGCCGCAATGGCCCGGGCGCCCACCAGTTCCATTTGCCCGCGACCGACATCAACGCGGGCACGATCGTGACGCGAACGATGAAGGCATCGACGAGCACAGCGACCGCCAGGCCGAGTCCGAAGAGCTTGAGAAAGCTGAGACTCGAAGTTGCGGTCGCAAGGAAGGTGACGGTCAGGATCAGCGCGGCGGCGGTGACGAGCGGACCGGTGTGATCGATGCCGTCGACGATCGAATCCTCGTTGTGGCCGCTGCGGTCGTACTCCTCCTTGATGCGAGAGAGGAGGAAGACCTCGTAGTCCATGCTGAGACCAAAGGCGATGCCGAAGATGAGCACCGGCGTGCTGATGTCGGTGAATCCCGTCGACGTGAAGCCGAGCACCGACTCGAGCAGGCCCTCCTGGAACACGAGCACCATCACCCCGAACGTGGCCCCGAGGCTCAGCAGGTTGAGCACGATCGCCTTCAACGGCACGAGCACGCTTCCGAACATCAAGAAGAGCAAGACGAAGGTCGCGCCGAAGAGCAAGCCGGCAGCGAGTGGCAGGTTGTCGAGAATCGCGGCCTTCGTATCGATGAAGGCGGCGGTGCCGCCGCCAACCAGCACCTCGTCGAATGGCGAGTCCATCGAGCGGAGGGATTCGACAACTCGCTCGCCTTCGGCACTGATGGGCTCCACGTCGGGGACCACGTTGAACCAGGTGGCGTCGTCGCGCAGGAAACGTTCCACCGAGGCGT
>CALKOE010000458.1 GCA_938091985.1 uncultured Acidimicrobiales bacterium
GCACGGACGAGGCTGCCCGTCCGGACCCTCCACGCACTACCTTCGCGGCATGAGCTTTCCTGACGCAGAAGTGCGGGCCGCATTCGACCACTTCGTCGCCGTTGGCGACAGCGGCGACTGGAATGCCTGGGCCGATCTCCACACGGTCGACGGCGTCTGGAACGAGTGCCACCTCGGTCGCTTCGAGGGACGAGAGGCGATTCGAGAGGGCATCACCACCGTGATGGCGCAGGCCCCCGCTGAGATGTACTTCCCGGTGGATTGGTCGATCTTCGACGGCAACCGAGTGGTCTTCTATCCGGCCCAGTGCCTGCCGGACCCGACGGGTGGCGAGGAAGAATTTCGGTTCGGTTGCGTGACGATTCTCGACTATGCCGGCGACGGCCAGTGGTCGTACCAAGAGGACGTCTACAACCCGAACCATGGTCAGGAAGTCTTCGGTCGGTGGATCGCCGCCGGCGGTGTGATGCCGTAGCGGTCAGCTGAGCCGCGAGGCGAAGAATCGGCCCCACTCCGGAACTGCGGCATCCATGTTCTGGCCGTGGTCCCCTGGGTACCCGATGAGGTGTTTGTCGTTTGATTCGAGCGCGTCGAAGAGTGCGAGCGCCGAGTCACGTGTCATGAAGCGATCGTCGAGATTCATCATGTAGAGCACCGCGCAGCGAATGGCCGGAGCATGGGTTCGCATCAGCGGAACATCACCGTTGAGGCCCAACACAGCCGCCCCGATTCTCGGTTCGCTCGCAACCAATGGAAGACCGAAGGTCGTCCCGCCGGAAAGGCCCCAGTAGCCCACGCCGGAGCGACCGAGCCCTGTGGTTGTCTCGAGGTGGTCGAGCATCGCCCGCCAGTCCTGGGACATCTCCTCGATGAGTTCAGGCGTCCACAGATTGGCGATCGCATCTTCGACACTCATCTGCCGACGTCGCTCCTGCTCGGCCTCGGCCCCTGGTCGATCGCCACAACCGGGCTGATCGATCGCGAGTGTGGCGATGCCGTGCTCGACGGCGAGGTGGGTCGCTATGTGCACGATCGAGTCCACGCGCTTGTGGCCGCTGGTGCCGAAACCCCCACCATGGCCAGCAAGGACCAAAGGCTCTGCGCCGGCGCCGCCGGACGGTCGCCAGAGCACTCCGGGCACCACTCGCCCATTGACCTCGAGATCAACAGAAGTCTCCGTCACCGATTCGAATGCTGCGTCCGTCATCAGAACCCCCTGGTCAAGCTACGGCATGCTCTACGGGTGGGGAGAGAGGAACCAGGTCGGAGTTCATCGTGAACCGGCGTCTTCGCCAGGCCAAGTGTGAGACAGTGGACTCTGGTCGGCGTCCTGTCTGATCGGAGAGAGGCCTACATGGCCGGCAAAGACAAGGGTGGGCGGGCAGCCAAGACTCCCGCCGCCAAGTCAGCAAAAGAGAAGCGCAAGGCGAAGAAGGACAAGAAGGAAGGCAAGGGAAGCGCCGGCATCATCTGAGAGAAATCTCGATGCCAACGCGGTGAGTTGGTCCGGCCGGCGAACTCCTGCATTCAGCAGCGACGCCGGACGGGCCGACTGTTCTTTGCTGCGGCACCGATTCAGTTCGCTCTCGGAACCTGGTCAGGTCGCTCGTTTCACTCGCAGAACCTCGCCGTCGAACTCAAAACCGTTCAGGTGTTGGATCGCCGCCTTCGCATCGCCCACCTTGGGCATGTCCACGAAGCCGAAGCCCTTCGACAGGCCGGTCTTCGCGTCGTTGACGATCACGCACGACTGGACCGCACCGAACGACTCGAAGAGGTCACGCAGATCTTCTTCCGTGGTCTTGCGAGACATCTTCCGAACGAGCAGGCGCATGATCTGGACACTATCGGCCGACCGCAATGCCAGTACGCGGCAAGTGGCGCCCGGGCTGCTCTTGGCGAGATACTGCCTTCATGTTCACGCGAATGGACGAGGGATCGACCGAGGAGTGGCTCGAGATCCGCGAGCTCACGCTCGAAAGTCAGCGTCAGGTCGCAGATCGCGTCATTTCGATGCTCGAGTGGCTGCGCAACAGGGTCGACGGCTACGCGGTCGACCAGCTGACCCACTCGCTGCAGACTGCAGCGCGCGCCGAGGCTGACGGCGCCGACGACGAGTTGGTCGTCACGGCGCTGTGTCACGACATCGGCAAGTTCGTGTCGACGGCAAACCACGCTGCGATGTCGGCAGAGGTGCTGGCCCCGTACGTGCGACCGGAGCTGTATCAACTGATCCAGCATCATCAGGTCTTTCAGGGGGCTGCGTACAACCACCACTTCGGTTGGGATGCCAATGCTCGCGACGCCTTCTGCGACGAACCCTGGTTCGATCTCGCAGTCACTTTTGCCGACGACTGGGACCAGATGTCGTTCGATCCGAACTTCGCGACCCCGCCTCTCGCTCACTTCGAGGAACGGCTTCGGACAGTGTTTGCCGAGCCCCGGATCACCAAGTAGACGCCAAGGGGTAGGCTCTGCGCTCGGTTGCGAAGAGAGTCTCTGCGCACCCGTCCACCGTCTTCAGGAGATCAGCCGTCGTGGCCGCAAACAAGCTCACCCCACTGCAAGAGTCAGAAGCTCGCCGGAAGGCAGCTGAAGAGGCCAAGAACCGCAAGAAGACGGTTACCCGCACCGACGAAGAGAAGGCAATCCGCAAGGAGCGCGTCGAGAAGGCGAAGGATGCCCTCACGCGTTCTGTCGGGATGAAGGGTGACCATGTCACCGCCGGCCGCTCCGCGCTCAAAGACTTCCTACGCCGTCTCAACGAGCCGAAGCAGCCTGACGACGCCCGTTTCGAGTCGCTCATCGAAGCCCCCTTCAAGGCTCCGCCGAAGAAGAAGACCAACGACCGCTACTAGCTGCTCGGATCTCCAGCACATCTGCTGAGCACTGGGGATCCCGCCAGCGGCGGCGTGCCCGCCTACCGTTCCTGCATGGACACGGACTTTCTCATCGAAGCCGTCGGCTACGCAGCCTCGGCGCTCATAGTGTTGTC
>CALKOE010000459.1 GCA_938091985.1 uncultured Acidimicrobiales bacterium
GGGCGTCCAGAGAACGTGGGGGCGAGAGAGGACGACTGATGATGAAGATTCTGGTTTGTGTGAAGCGGGTGCCGGCTCCCGGCTCCAAGATCAATGTGACCGACGACGGCATGGACGTCGATGCGGCACATCTCGGATTCACCACGAGTCCGCACGAAGAGTGCGGGGTCGAGGGTGCGATCCAGCTGAAGGAGGAGCACGGGGGAGAGGTGACCGTGCTGACCCTCGGCTCCGGCGACGCCGAAGAGCAGCTGCGCTACGCCGCGTCGGTCGGCGCCGATCATGGCGTGCTCGTGCAAACAGATGGAGCGCCGTGGGATCCCCAACGTACGGCTGCCGCGATTGCCGCCGCGATCGAAGCGTTGGAAGCCGACGGCGCGTTCGACCTCATCCTGTTTGGCAACGAATCGGCCGATGCCGGTGGGTTCCAAGTGGGCATTCGCGTGGCCCACGCGCTGGGCCGCCCGATCGTCCAGGGCATCAAGGGCATCGAGATCTCCGACGAGAGCGTCACCGCCCGCCGAGAGATCGACGGAGGGTTCGAGGTCTACGAATTGCCCCGGCCATGTGTCCTCGGCGTGAAGGAGGGTCTCAACCTCCCGCGCTACCCGACCATGAAGGGACGCTTGGCCTCCAAGAAACTCGAGATCCAGTCGCTCGATGCGACTGCCGAGACCGGCGGCCAGAGACGGGTTCGGCTGCACCGACCGGTGGAGCAAGTGTCGGAGACGGTCATTCTCGGCGAGGGCCCGGAGGCTGCGTCCGCCGTGGTCGACGTGCTCGAAGAGTTGGGGGTCCTCTGATGCTCCTCGTGATCCTCGAACACGACCGTGGCGAACTCGTCGAAGCAGCGCGTGAAGCGCTGACGTTCGGGCGCACATTGGCCGCCAAGATGAACACCAGCGTCGAAGCCGCGCTTGTCGGCTCCGACGGCGATGCACTGGCCGCCGCCGCCGCAGAGTTCGGCGCCGAGACCGTGCATACCTGCACCCACGACGTGCTGTCCGACTACGGCCCCGACGCGTTCGGCGCGGTCGTTGCGCAGATGGTCGAGGCATTGGCGCCCGACGCCGTGCTGGCGAGTGGCTCCGACCGCGGCAACGAAGTGATGGCCCATGTCGCGGCTCGTCTCGACGCCCCGTTCGTCGCCAACTGCACCGACGTCACGCCCGGCGACACCTGGGCGATGACCCGAGTCCAGTGGGGCGGTTCGTTGCTCGAAGACACCACACTCGAGGCCGATCTTCCGCTGCTCACGTGTGGCCTGCACTCCGTGGTGGCCGAGGCCGGCGGCGCACAAGAACCCGACCTCGAGGAATTCGACGCTGAACTCGATGCGTCACACGCGGTCACCGTCGTGAAGGACCGCGTGGTCCAAGAGGCCGGCGTGACGCTGCCGACCGCGCCGGTCGTCGTCGGCGGCGGGCGCGGTGTCGGGTCCGAGACCGGGTTCGAGCCGCTCGAGGATCTCGCTGCGCTGCTCGGTGGACGAGTGGGCTGCTCGCGTGCCGTCACCAATCTCGGCTGGCGTCCCCACAGCGACCAGGTGGGCCAGACCGGAACCCGTATCGCTCCCGAGATCTACATCGCGTCGGGTATCTCGGGCGCTATCCAACACTGGGTCGGTGCCATGGCCAGCAAGCACATCCTCGCCATCAACACCGACCGCGAGGCGAACATGGTGGTGAAGGCCGACTGGGCCGTCATCGCCGACCTTCACGAGGTGATCCCCGCGATCATCGAGGAGATCAAGCGCCGGCGAGGCTGACCTCCTCAGATCGGCGCTAGATGGCGGCGAGCTGTGGCCCCATCAGATCGAGCATGTTGTCGCAGTAGAACGAGTGGCGGATCGCTTCGCTCCGGTCGCCGAGACTCCGTTCGAAGCGTCCGTAGGGGTCGCGGCCGCCCTCGACATGCGGGTAGTCGCTCGAGAACAGGCACACGTCGGGGCCGAGGTTGTCGGTGATCCAACCGACGTCCTCTGTGGGGTACGGCGTCGCCCGAATCTGGCGCTGGACGTATTCGGTCGGCCGGAGGGTGAGCTCCTGAAGCCGCTCTTCGTGGCGATGGAATGCATCGAACGCCGACTCCATGCGCTTGCAGAAGCTCGGTAGCCACACGGCGCCCTGCTCGATCACGCCGAGGCGTAGATCCGGGAAACGTTCGAACACGCCGTCGAAGATCATCGCGGCGATCGTCTGCATCGGGGGATGCGCGATCCCCATGTAGTCGACCGATCGGAAGTTCTCGTCGCCGCCATGGAAGTCGGGCGGGATCGGGAGGCCGTTGTTGAAGTAGGCCGGGGAGAGCAGATCGCCGGTGCCGCCGACATGAAACACGATCGGGATGTGGGCTTCCTGCGCCTGGGCCCAGACCCGATCGAGCTCGCGATGTGACGGGGAGTGATCCGGCGGGCAATCGGATCCGACCAGCAACGCGCCGGTGCCGGCCGCGATGGCCTCGCCCGCGATCTCGGCCGCAAGGTCGAAGTCGACGAGCGGCACATAGGTGCTTGCGAACAGCCGCTCATCGACCGAGCAGAACTCGAGCATCCCTCGGTTGTGGGCGCGTGAAACCCCAGCTGTGAGTTCGAGATCGCCGGCTCGTTCCCATGCGAACAAGCGACTGTTGTGGAACGTGTTGAACAGGAGCTGGGAGCGCACGCCGATGTAGCCGAGCACTCGGGGGCGGTCGTCGGCGACGAACGCCCCGGTCGCCGCGAAGTTCTTGCGGAGCATCACCTGCTCGGCCTCGTCGGCCAGGAACTCGTCGGTGCGGTGGCGTTCGGCGAGCCGAGCGAAGGTGGCATCGAGATCGGCTGGTTCGTCGCCGGTTTGCTTCAACTCATTGGCGTATCCGGGCACGTCGATGCGATCCCGGATCGCCGGATCGGCATGGT
>CALKOE010000460.1 GCA_938091985.1 uncultured Acidimicrobiales bacterium
ATCAGCATCGAATCGCCCTTGGGCATCTGATCGCGGAAGTGACGCCACGACTCACGACCGTCGTAGAGCCGGACCACCGGCGGCCGCCAACCCGCGCGCATCACTCGCCGAATGGCGTCGATTCCTTCAGCGAACTCGCCGAAGTGGAAGGCCTGACGCACGCCCGGTTCGGGCTGCTCTCGCAGCGAGAACGTGACTTCAGTGACGAGGCCGAGGGTGCCTTCGGAGCCGAGTAGCAACTGACGGAGGTCGGGGCCGGCTGCGGCGCGAGGTGTGTCTCGGCCCCGATAGATCGTGCCATCAGCGAGCACGGCTTCGAGCGACAGCACGACGTCTTCGATGTTGCCGTAGGCGGTGGAGTATTGACCCGACGCACGGGTGGCGACCCAGCCACCGACCGTCGAAAGCTCGATCGATTGCGGCCAGTGACCGATCGTGAGCCCGTCCTGCTGCACGCGTTCCTCGGCGACCAGACCGTTGGTGCCGGCCCCGAACGTGGCGGTGAGGTCAGCCGACGACAGCGCCCGCAATCCGTCCATTCGTTCGGTCGACAACACCACGGAGTCCGCGGATGCCAGAACACCACCGACCACGCCCGACCCGCCGCCACGCGGGATCATCGGTGCGCCGTGAGCGCGGCAGATCTTCATCGCCTCGGCCAACTCAGCCGCGGTCGTGGGGGCGACCACTGCGAGCGGGGCCACGATGGCCGAGCCCGCCGAGAGCGGGATCTGCGAACGCATCCAGGTGTCGCGGGCGCGCTCGGCGCGCTCGTTTTCGGCCAGCAGCAGCGACGCCGGGTCGAGTCCAGCGGTCAGGTCATCGATCAGCGTCACGCCGGATCTCCGTTCTTGGTGTGGGAATCTTTGAAAGCAAGCTCGGCGCCGAAATGCGCTCGCACCTCGGCGACATGTTCATCCCGCTCGTCGGCGCTCCAGCCGAGGCGATCGGACATCCGCGCTGCGACCGCGCGGCAGAGCTCATCACGTCTCGCCGGGACGTACCAGGCGAGCCGGGTGCGGCGATACACGACGTCGACGAGCGAGGTCGCCGCCTCCATGTCGATCGCCCAGTCGACCTCGCCGACCACGACCGGTTCGCCCTCGACCAAGGGTGCGGCGCCGAGCGCGAGCACGTCGGGCGCTTCAGATCCGTAGAGACGCCGCAGTCGCGTTGCCTGACGATCGTCGTTGTCGGCTACGGGCGATCCGCCGGGAAGCGGTGTCAGTTCGGGGCCGTCGCCCAGCGAGCGACCCAACTGCTTGGCCACCACACCGATGACATCCTCGGCGAGCCGGCGAAATCCCGTGAGCTTGCCGCCGGCGATCGAGATCATTCCGCCGGGGCCGACAGTCACCTCGTCCTTGCGCGACATCTCCTTGGCTTCCTTGCCCTCCTGGGCGATGAGCGGGCGGACGCCGGCCCAGGCCGCGACCACGTCGTCGGGCGTGAGCGGGTCGATGTCGAAGTAGCGGGTCATCGGCGCCAGGAGATACTCCACGTCGTCGACCTCGATCTCGGGCCACAGGGGGCGCTCGCCGTAGTAGCTCGTGTCGGTCGTGCCGATGTAGACCGTGTCGCCGCGCGGGATGACGAAGATCGAGCGCTTGTCTTCGGTGTTGCAGATGACCAAGTGGTTCGCCGGGAACCGCGAGCGAGGCACGACGATGTGGACACCCTTCGAAAGGTGCAGCAACGAGGCCGGGGGGTCTTGTTCCATGCGAGCGATGCCTTCGACCCACGGTCCTGCCGCGTTCACCACCACCTCGCCACGGATGGCGACCTCGCGACCAGTGGTTGCGCAGCGAGCAACCACCCCTTCGATGCGGTCGCGTCCCGCACTCTTCGTCATCGAGATGACCGGTAGTCGATTGGCCACCACCGCCCCCGTGGCCACCGCAGCACGAAGCGTCGCCAGCACCAGCCGCGCATCGTCGGTGAGGTACTCCCGATAGGCAACGGCGTAGTCATACGGGTCGGTGCGCAGGTGGGGTTCGTGGGCCGTGATCTCGTCGCCCTTCCAGACCTCGTGACGATCCGCACCGTCGATGCCGCCGAGCTTTTCGTAGGTGCCGATACCGGCACGGAACTTGGTGACGGCGGCCCAGTTGCGGGCGGGCACAACCATCCAGCAAGGCTCAGCCAGGTGCGGCGCCATCGCGTGGACTGCGGTGCGTTCGCGAGCTGTCTTGCGGACCAGGTCGACCTCACCGCTCGCCAGATACCGAAGTCCGCCGTGGATCAGCTTGGACGAGCGCGACGACGTGCCGGCCGCGAAGTCGTCGGCCTCGAGCAGCGCCACGCGCAAGCCTCGCGCAGCGGCGTCGCGGGCGACTCCAGCCCCGGTGATTCCACCGCCGATCACGATCAGGTCGAAGGGGTCGGCTTCGAGTTCGTCGAGACGGGCCGAGCGAGACGACGGTGTGAGGGTGGGCGCACCAGCAGAAGCCATGGCCCAGTTTCTAGCGGCAGTTCAGCCGACGAGCGCTTCTCGCCGGGTACGACGCTCACTGAACACGATCGCGCCGACGAGCATCCCGAGGATGATTGCCAGAGAGACGTAGGTATTGAGGTGGTACCAGTGGCTCGCCGCCATCTTGGCGCCGACGAAGATCAAGATGCCACCGAGTGCGTGAGACAGGTAGTGGAAGCGTTGCCGCGCGTCGGCCAGCAGGAAGTACATCGCCCGGAGACCGAGAATGGCGAAGGCGTTCGAGGCGAACACGATGAAGGGTTCGTTGGACACGGCGAGCACGGCGGGCACCGAGTCGAGGGCGAAGATCACGTCGGTCACCTCGACCACCACGAGCGCAGCGAACAAGGGAGTCGCCGTCCTCACCCCGTTCTGCACGGTGAAGAACTTGTGCCCGTCGTAGTCGTCGCTCACCGGCATGATCCGGCGAAGGAGACCCAACCCTGCTGTGGAGGCGTCCTCGCCCTCGTCCTCGCGATGTCGGATGATCCGAAATCCCGTGAAGATCAGGAACGCACCGAAGAACACCAGGATCCAGGCAAAGCGCTGGATCAGAGCCGATCCGACCAGGATGAAGATCAACCGAAGCAACAGTGCGCCGAAGATGCCCCAGAACAGCACCCGGTGCTGGAACCGGAGTGGGATCGCCATCGATGAGAACAGAATCGACCACACGAACACGTTGTCGATGCTGAGCGACTTCTCGATCAGGTAGCCCGACATGTATTCGCCGAATGCATCGCCGCCGAAGCCGACCAGCACCACGACGGAGAACGACAGGCCACATGCGATCCAGGCGAGCGTCTCGAGCAATGCGCTGCGGGTCGTGGGCTCGTGATCGTCGCGGTGGCGGTAGAGATCGATCGCCAGCAGTACGGCGATCCCCACCGCGAGGCCGACCCACCACCCCGCGTTCACATCGAGGTCGACGAAGTTGTCGCGAGCAGACTCGGAGGCAGCAGGCGTGAGTGCCGTCAGCATGTGGCCAACGTAGCTCCGCAGCGTCGACGACTACGCTCCCCCCGTGGACATATTGCTCACCGTCCTCTTCGTCATCGTCGCCCTGGGCGCGGGAACGGCCTTCGGTCTTCGCTACGCGCTACAGCGCCGCAACCGGGTATTGGCCGGAGTGAAGTCACCGGCCCCACTCAGCTGGCTCTCTTCTGGTCGCCGCGAAGCTCGGTTCCATCGGCGCCTTCGGGCGAGCGGTCGACGTCTCAGTCTCGTGCCGCCGACCGACGATGTCGCCGACATCATCACCCGGCTCCAGATCGAATTGGTCGAGCTCGATGCCTACCTGGTCACCGTTGCCCGGCGCCACAGCAGCACTCGCCGGGCCGACCGACCCCAGATCTCCGAACGGGTCGAGCAAATCGAGGAGCTCGTGCGGCGCGTGGAAGAACGCTCACGCAACGAGCAGGTGTCGCTCGATGACCTCAGCGAGCGGCTCGACCTGCTCGAGGCAGCCGACGAAGAGCTGAACGAGTTGGGCCCGACGGAGCACTGACGTCTCAGGCGACGATGCTCAATAGTCGCCGTCGAGCGGCGTGATCTTGATCGCAACGCGCCCGAACGGGAGGCGTTCGGTCGCCCACTCGATGAGCCTTCCGCGCTTGACGGCGAGGGCCAGAGCGAGGCCACCGACGACCATGAGCACCAGGGGCATCAGTACGAGCCGAAGGCTCTGAATGATCGTGCACCGTTGGAACGACGCCAGCTCGTTGCAGCCACCCACCGGCGCGTCGTCCACGACCTCTTCGAGCGCACCCTCCGGAGCTTCACCTACGACTTCGACGAATCCCGCCGGCTGGGCATCGGGTGTTGCCGGCGGCACCGGGACCGGGACCATGTCGGCGGCGCATGGACTGCCATCGACACCCAAATGGCATCCCGCGTCGAGAAACTCGATGAGCTTGGCGGTGAGGAGCTCGTGGCCCCGCTTGGTGGGGTGGAAGGTGTTGTGGATGATCTTTGCCGGGCCCAGACGATCGAACAGATCGTCGCCATCGGTGGGTTGGAAGGCGAGCGACCGGATTGCGGCGGGCTTCACCAGCTTCCCGTCGGCTCCGAGTTCGCAGAACCGTTCGCCGTCATAGGCGGCGGTGGCGCCAGTGAAATGGACGAGCTGGTCGTCGTCGACATTCTCCACCGCGAGGCCGACTGCGACGTTCAACGCATCGACGAAGTTTCTCAGTGCCCGGGTCTCCGTACCGTTGAACGGGACTTGGCCGCCGCACACATCCGCATCCGGTCCGAACATCTGCGGATAGGCGACCACCACCATCGGGCTCGTGGGGAAGACCTCACGCGCCTTGGCCAGTGCGGTGGCGACTCGCTCCGTGACTCCCTCGAGGGCAGGAGTGGAGCTCGCGTCGAGCGCGTTGTCGCAGGACCCCGGAAGGAAGCATGCTGCGCCGATCTTCGCGAATCCTGCGTCGTTGCCGCCGAGCGACAGCAGCACGAGCGCCGGGTCGTTGCCGGTGCCGCGTTCCTTCTCCCACCGAAGCAGCTGGCCGTAGACCGAGTTCGCGTCGAACTCCCGCTCGAGTGCCTCGCCGAGTTCGAGATCGGCGAAGTCTCCGGTCGTTGCCAGCGCCCCGGAACACCCGTAGAAGGCGAGGTCGAGGCTCTGTGCACTGGCGACGAGTGGGCTGTAGGCGAACTCGCTGCGCCGACACTCGTTGACCCCCTCGATCGAAAGGTCGTCGGCTCCCGCGGTGTTGGTATCGGCATAGAACGAACCGATGCCCTCGCCCGAGAGGTAGGAGTCGCCGAAGGCCGCCAAGACCGATGGGGAGTCGAGGGCGGCGAGTGGAGCCTGCTCGCCCGTGTGGTCCTGCACCACCCACACCATGAGCAGACCCATCAAGACGACAACGAGAAGTCCTTCCCCACGCGTGATGAGCGACACGCCGAATGCCATCGCTCCGGCCGCACCGATCAGAAGGAGTGTCTTCGACACATCGTCGCCGAGTGCCACCACCCACCAGACAACGCCTGCCAGCGCCGCCACGATCCCGACGGCACCGATGCCGACCCACCCGACGGTCTCCTTCTTCATCAGCGGTGCCATGGTCAGCGGGGTTTCACCCCGCTGGCGAGCCGAGACCAGCGCGAGGCCGATCGGGAACAGGTAGAGAATCTTCAGGCTGACCAGGTCCGCCGGACCCAACAGAACGAACACCACGGGCACCACCATGAGCGCGGCGCCGATGAGCACCATCCACGACCGCTTGCCGATCAGCCAGCCGGCGAACTCAAAGGCGAGCCAGATGCCGCCGGCACCGAGACCGACGATGAACCCACTCCACTCGAAGCCCGTGATCACCACGGCAGGAGCGACGGTGGTCAGAGAGATCAAGGCGATGTTGAGGAGCCAGGCGACGACCACCGGGAGCGCTTCGGCGAGATCGTCGATGTCGGCGATGTCGGCAAGTCGAGCCCGCACCACCTGAACGACCGGCACCATGCCCGCGAGCCAGAGGCCCAGAGCGTAGGCAATCCCGATTTGCTCGTTTTCGGCTGACGAACAGCGCATGAGCAGCGCAGCACCGAGCACGAACACCACGCCGACCATGGCGAGCGACAGGTTGTGCTTCAGCCAGGTCGGCACCTTCCAACCGGCTCGCTCGTCGTTGATCCACTCGCGATACGCATGGTTCAGATTCCATAGACACAAGGCGCCGAACAGCGCCGAGGCACCCACCACCAGCCAGGGCTCATCCCATCCGAGCGCTGCCGCGATGAGCGGGAACACCAAGCTCGACAACAGCCCAACGAGCCACCGAATCGGTTTCTGCATCTTCGCCGCCACGAGCCGACCCTACGCGTTTGTGCACGATCGATCCCGGAAATGACGGCGTGACGGGTCCGGAGTCCCTAGCCTCGACTGATGTCCGAGACCATCACACCGATCCGTTCTCGGATTCCGGCGAGTTGGGTGTTCTCGGCGCTCTCCGCCTCGCTGGCCGCGGGCTACGGCGTGCTGTTCACGATCGTCGGCGACTACCGGGACGAGTACGGGATCAGCGAGACCTGGCTCGGTGTCCTCATCGGTGCCGGTTTCATCTCCGCGGTCTTCTCCCAGATCCTGATCGCGCCCTATGCCGACCGCGGTTACGCCCGCCGTCTCATCATTCTCGGCGTGCTCGGCAACGTCGTCGGGCTCTTGATGATGGCGTTTGGCACATCGCTCGTGCCGCTGCTCGCCGGCCGACTCGTCAGCGGCATCGGTATCGGGGCCTCACTCCCCGCGATTCGTCGCATTGTGATCCTGGCTGACCCTGAGAACCTCGGACAGAACCTCGGGCGGCTCCTCAGCGCTGACGTCTTCGGATTCGCCAGCGGCCCGGCCATCAGCGCCGCGCTCGTGGGTCCGTTCGGCCTCGCCTCACCGTTCCTCGCTGTCAGCGCGCTCACCCTTGTCTGTATCGCGTT
>CALKOE010000461.1 GCA_938091985.1 uncultured Acidimicrobiales bacterium
GACATCTTCGTCGCAACGGTCAAGGATGCGATCCCCGGCGCTCAGGTCAAGAAGGGTGACGTCGTCAAGTGCGTCGTCGTCCGCGTCAAGAAGGAAAAGCGTCGCCCGGATGGCAGCTACATCCGGTTCGACGAGAACGCAGCGGTGCTGATCAACGATCAGCGCCAGCCCCGCGGCACTCGCATCTTCGGCCCCGTGGGTCGAGAACTGCGCGACAAGCAGTTCATGCGCATCGTGTCGCTGGCACCGGAGGTTCTCTAGATCATGGGTAAGCAAGCAACGCGCATGAAGATCATCAAGGGCGACCGCGTCGTCGTTCTGTCCGGTAAGGACAGAGGCGTCGAGGGTGTCGTCGAGAAGGCCATTCCCGAGAAGGGGAAGGTCATCGTCGACGGCGTCAACATCGCCAAGAAGCACCAGGCGCCGACTCGCCAGGACCAGCAGGGCGGCATCATCGACAAGGCGATGCCAATGGACGTGTCCAACGTGGCCGTCGTGAGCCCCAAGGACGGCAAGGCCACTCGAGTCGGCTACAAGCTGCTCGACGACGGCACCAAGGTGCGCATCTGCAAGCGGACGGGAGCCGAACTGTGAGCACGACCACCTACACGCCTCGTCTTCGCACCAAGTACAACGACGTGGTTCGCGCCGCCCTCAAGGACGAGCTCGAGCTGCCCAACATCATGATGGTGCCCAAGATCGAGAAGATCGTTCTCAACATGGGCGTCGGCGAGGCCGTCGCCTCGGCAAAGCTCCTCGAAGGGGCCTTGACCGACATGGAGACCATCGCCGGCCAAAAGCCGATCGTCACCCGGGCCAAGAAGAGCCTTGCGAGTTTCAAGCTCCGTGACGGACAGGCCATTGGCTGCAAGGTCACCCTCCGGGGAGACCGCATGTACGAATTCCTGGATCGCCTGATTTCGTTGGCGATTCCGCGAATCCGAGATTTCCGAGGGTTGTCGCCCAAGTCGTTTGACGGCAATGGCAACTACACCTTCGGTGTAACCGAACAACTCATGTTCCCCGAGATCGACTACGACAAGGTCGACACCACTCGGGGTATGGACATCACGATCGTCACCACGGCGACGTCGAACGACCACGGAAGAGCTCTGCTCTCTGCGTTCGACTTCCCGTTCCGACGCGAGGGGCAGTGACCCATGGCGAAAAAAGCACTCCGCGAGAAGCAGCAGCGCACCCCGAAGTTCAAGGTGCGCGCCTACACCCGGTGCCGCCGTTGTGGCCGGCCCCGCTCGGTGTACCGCAAGTTCGGCCTGTGCCGAATTTGTCTGCGAGAAATGGCACACGCGGGCGAGTTGCCCGGTGTGAAGAAGGCCAGTTGGTAGGGAGGTGAATCGACGATGACAATGACAGACCCCATCTCCGACATGCTCACGCGAATTCGCAACGCCAACGTTGCGATGCACGACGACGTGCGTATGCCCTCCTCTCGACAGAAGATCGCTTTGGCGGGACTTCTCCAAAAAGAGGGCTACATCACCGGTTTCTCTGAAGCCGACAACGGTGACAAGCCCGGCCGAACCCTGACCATCGAGATGAAGTACTCGCCTGAGCGAGCACGTGTCATCTCGGGCCTTACCCGTGTCTCCAAGCCCGGTTTGCGCATCTATCGCAAGCGTGACGAGATCCCCCGCGTTCAGGGTGGTCTCGGCGTAGCGATCGTGTCGACCAACAAGGGCCTGATGTCCGACCGCGAAGCGAGGAAGAACCGCATGGGCGGCGAAATCCTCTGCTTCGTCTGGTGAGGGGGATCACATGTCACGAGTAGGCAACGTTCCGATCACCATCCCCAGCGGCGTCGAGATCTCCTTTGCCGGAGACACCGTCACCGTCAAGGGTTCCAAGGGCGAACTCTCCCAGGCCCTCACCGGTGGCATCACCGCCCGCGAAGATGACGGCGTCGTCGTCGTCGAGCGGCCCGATGACTCCGGTTCGGCAAAATCGTTTCACGGCCTCAGCCGCACCCTGATCCAGAACATGATCATCGGTGTCACCGAAGGCTTCGTGAAGGAACTCCAGATCCAAGGTGTTGGCTACCGTGCCACCGCCAAGGGCAGCAACGCACTCGAGCTCGCGCTCGGTTACAGCCATCCCGTCAACATCACCGCCCCCGAGGGCATTGAGTTCGACGTGCCGGTCCAGACACAGATCTTCGTCAAGGGGATCGACAAGCAACTGGTCGGGCAAGTGGCTGCCGACATCCGCAAGTGGCGCAAGCCGGAGCCCTACAAGGGCAAGGGCATTCGCTACGTGGATGAGCGCGTGATTCGCAAGGCCGGAAAGGCGGCCAAGTAGTCATGGCTTACACCGCAAAGAAGCGCCGCGCCGATCGTGTGCGCCGTCATTACCGCATTCGCAAGACCATGCGCGGCACCGCGCAGCGTCCGCGTCTCGCCGTGTTTCGTTCCAACAAGCACATCTCCGCACAGGTGATCGACGACCTCACCGGCGTCACCCTGGCTGCGGCATCCACCACCGAGAAGGAGCTTCGGGGCGCCGCCAACGGCAACGCCGAAGCTGCTGGCAAGTGCGGTGCGCTCCTCGCGGAGCGGGCCAAGGCTGCCGGCATCGATACGGTGGTATTCGATCGTGGTGGCTTCCGCTACCACGGCCGGGTTGCGGCGCTCGCCGACGCAGCCCGTGAGGGAGGACTGAAGTTCTAATGGCATACGAACGTAGAGAACGTGAGCCGAATCCCCGTGACGGTGGTGAGGGTCTGCGCGAGTCGCGGGTCATCAACATCAACCGCGTCGCCAAGGTCGTCAAGGGCGGCCGCCGGTTCTCCTTCACCGCACTCGTGGTGATTGGTGACTGCAACGGCAAGGTCGGTCTGGGCTACGGCAAGGCC
>CALKOE010000462.1 GCA_938091985.1 uncultured Acidimicrobiales bacterium
GAGGCCGGTAATGCCCGGCGGGAGGTCATGGCGCCGGCCATATCCGGGAATGAGTTCTTCGAGGGCGGCGACGAACTCCGGACGTTCCGGACGAGGGCCGACGATCGACATCTCCCCTTTGAGGACATTCCACAGCTGTGGGAGCTCGTCGAGACGGCTCTCGCGGAGCCAGCGCATACCCGGCACAACTCGCGGGTCTTCCGCGTCGGCGAGCACAGCGCCGCTGGCGACTTCGGCGTCGTGACGCATCGACCGGAACTTCACCATGGTGAAGCGTTGCGCATGCCGGCCGACCCGCTCTTGGCGAAAGAGGACCCCCTTGCCGACCTTGACCCGCACATATCCCGCGACCAGCGGAACCAGCACTGCGAGGAAAGGAGCAAGCACGACCAGTACCGCCAGCTCGAGCACCCTCTTCAACCGCAGTCGATAGTCGGGAACCGCGTGGGCCCGAAGCGCAACGAACGGCATTCCGGCGATCTGACGGCTTCGCTGGAGACCCAGGAGCGTGTCGGACGGCGAGATTCGGTAGAACACGCCGATCTTGCGATTGGCAAGCTCTTCCAGCGGGTCGGGATAGACGAGATCCAGAGAGTCACCGCTGAGCAGCAACACATCGGTGGCACCGACGCGGGCGACCTCCTCGAGCAGTCCTTCGGCGACCGCGGTCTGGCCGACAACCGCCGCGTCGCCGCCCGAGTCGGCGAGATGCGACCAGGCGAGATCGATGTCGTCGGGGTTGCCCACCAGCAAGATCCGAGATGAGCCGAATCGGCGCGACCGCAGCCGGCGGGCCACCCATCGATTCAACGTCACTGCAACCGTTGCGAGACCCAGCAGGGCCACGAGGTTGCCGCGAGGCATGAGATAGCGCTCAGCAGCCAGACCGACGGCCGCGCTGGCGAGCACCGCCAGCGAGGTGAGGAGCGAGACCTTCGGCAACCACGGTGGAAGCCCGAGGCGCTGCTCGTATTCGTACATGCCCCCGAAGTAGTAGATCGTCATGTGGATCGCTGTGGCGACGCCGAACCCGACCAAATAGTGGCTGCGTGCGTAGGTGGGCCAGTCAACACCGAATCGGGCGAGGGTGATCAGCACCATCAGGCTGTAGAGCGCGAGCGCGTCGATGACGTGGAGGTAGCGAAAGCCGTGCCGCCGCAGCTGGCGGATCACGAGCGCCTCGCCGGTGTTCGGGAGGCTCGGAGTGGGGGTTTGCTGTGTCTGCATCGACGCCTCAGGCCTCACACGGCCTCCCCGATGCTAACCGCCACGCTGTTGGTCGCGGAATGCACCCGCCTCGGCGACCAGGACCGAGAGCGCATGGCGAGCAGCGGCGAGGCCACCGGGCACCGCACCTGGCCCGCCCTCGGGCAGCGCAGTCGTTGCCACGTCGCCCCAGGACTCGACCCGGCGCACCTGGTCAGACCCGAGCTGAGCAACCAAGGATTGCACCTTCGCCTGTGACGACACCGCGATCGCCCCTACCCCGCTGCGGGCGGCGAGCACCAACGGGTGGTAGCGAGATGAGATCACGAGCCGGGCACCGCTCACGCGCCGGACATGCTCATCCACGTCGGGCCCGAGGATCTCTGTGGGCGCCGCCATCAATTCCGCAATCTCTCTGGCGGCGACGCCATCTCGTTCTCCACGGAACCGGGTGAGCACCACGGTGGCGTCGAGCGCGGCCGCGAGCCGGTCCACTGCGCTTGCGATCTCCTCCGTCGGGGCGGACTCGATGCGTCGGCTGGCAGGGCTGACGAGCCCGGACCGAACCGAACCGCCCACGCTCACCACGATCTCGTTCGCGGGCGGTGCATCCACGAATTCGAGACCGAAGACAACGTCTGCTCCGGTTGTCGCCGAGATACCGGCAGCGGCGAGACACGCGCTCGATTCGGGGTCACGCGTCACCACGGTCGAGCCTCGGAGCGTCCGCCTGAGCAGCCACGCCGAGGATCGTCGACGAAGCGGCTCAGCGCCGACACCGATGGCCGCGACCGGCAGCCCGCGACGACGAGCGAGCGAGGGTGCCGCGAGGTGGGCGGGCAGGCTCCAGAGGCTCGAGGAGTCCTGCAGGATTCCGCCGGGACCGAGGCAGACGCCGTCGACGGCACCGAGCGAGGACCGACCCTTGGGTCCCCACGGCACGGATTCGACTCCATGGAGTGCCGCTGTGGCCCGCGGGTCACGCGACGCGATGACGGGAACGGCATCGAGCGCTCGCAGTTCGTGGACCATGGAGCGGGTCAGCAATTCGTCGCCGACGTTTCCCGCGCCGGCCCAGCCGGACACGAGGATTCGTGGACCCTCGAAAGTGGTGGCTCGACGCTCGCTTGGCACTCCGCGGACGCTACCCCTGCTGCTAACGTCATCGGACCATGGCGACCACTCTTCAGCCCCGACTCTCGGTTGTGATGCCCTGCTACAACGAGTCCGCCACCATTGGCGAGATCGTGAAGCGCGTCCTCGCCAGCCCGCATACTGCGGAGCTGGTGATCGTCGACGACGGCTCCACCGATGGCACCCGCGACCTCCTCACCTCGTTCGACGATGATCGGGTGAAGATCGTGCTGCAGCCCGAGAACATGGGCAAGGGCGCGGCGATCAGGCGCGGCTTCCACGAAGCCCAGAGCGACTTCGTGATCGTGCAAGATGCCGACCTCGAGTACGACCCGGTCGACTACGACCTGGTGCTCGAACCCCTGCTCAATGGGTCGGCCGACGTGGTCTACGGCAGCCGGTTCCAGTCGGGCCGACCGCGTCGAGTGCTCTACTTCTGGCATTCGGTCGGCAACCGTGGGCTCACACTGCTTTCCAACATGTTCACCGATCTCAACCTCACCGATATGGAGACCTGCTTCAAGGCCTTCCGTACCGAGGTGGTGAAGGGGCTCGATCTCAAAGAAGACCGGTTCGGCATCGAACCCGAGATCACCGCGAAGGTCGCCGCCGGCGGGTGGCGGGTCTGGGAAGTCGGCATCTCCTACTCCGGTCGCACCTACGCCGAAGGCAAGAAGATCAACTGGCGTGATGGCGTCGCGGCGGTGCGCTGCATCGTGAAGTACGGGATCGAGTCACGCCGATCGCGACCCAGCCACCTCCGCGGCTGAAGATCGTTCAACTGCGCGCGAGCGCCAGCGGCTCGGCAATTCCTTCAACATCCGTGGGCGGGATCCGACGATACTTCGCGCCTCGACCGACAAAACCACGCAGTGATCAGCGGAGCGCCCGAGATTCTTATAGGTTTGCACTGTCCTGGAGCGGGCGGTCCGCCGATGGGATACCGATGATCCGTCAGAAATTGCGCCACCTC
>CALKOE010000463.1 GCA_938091985.1 uncultured Acidimicrobiales bacterium
GAAGGTCGGAGGCAGGCGACAGCTAACGATTCCTCCGGATCTCGGCTACGGCCAGTTCGGAGCCGGAGGCGTGATCGGCCCGAACGAGACACTCATCTTCGTCGTCGATCTCCGTCGCGTGGGCTGAACGCCATGTCACACGCACTGCATCGCCCGGAGACCTATGTCGACGGCCCGCCTCACGACCTCTTCACCCGGCTTCGCCAAGAAGAACCGGTCGTCTTCCAGGAAATGGACGGCGAGCCGGGCTATTGGGCGGTGCTTCGTCACGCCGATGTCGTGGACGTCGCCAAACACCCGGAGATCTTCTCGGCCAGCGAGGGCGGGGTGGTGATCGAAGATCTCGATCCGGCTTCGCTCGAACAGATGCGAGACATGTTGCTGGCGATGGACCCGCCGCGCCACACCGCCTATCGGCGCCCGATCGCACCGGAGTTCAAAGCCCGCGTGATCGCCGAGATGGAGGGCCGGATCCGCACGATCACCCGCGAGATCCTCGATCGGGCCGATGCCAAGGGCGGCGATCTCGAGTTCGTGCACGACGTGTGTGCCCACCTCCCCAGCCAAGTGGTCGGCGAGCTGATGGGGCTCCCCCGAGAAGATTGGCCTGCGATTCACGCGATGGCCGAGCAGAACAGTGGAGGCCAAGACCCCGACATCGCCGAAGCCGCCGACCGCAGCAACTCGAGCATGGACATGGCCATGTACGGCATCAACTTCGCGGCCACCCGGCGCGCCATGCCGGAACAAGGCGACCTGACCGATCTCCTTCTCGGTGGCGAGTTCGATGGATCGCAGATGACCGATCTCGACTTCGGCCGGTTCTTCGTGCAGCTCGTGACCGCCGGCAACGACACCACCCGCACGATGCTGTCCGGCGGTCTGCTCGCGCTCCTGCAACACCCGGAGCAGCTGGCTGCACTTCGGGCCGACAACTCACTGATCCCGTCGGCCGTGGAAGAGATCCTCCGCTGGGCCAACCCGCTCCACTACTTCCGGCGCACCGCCGTGGTCGACACCGAGTTGGGAGGCGCGTCGATCAGTGCTGGCGACAAGGTCGCAATGATCTACACCTCGGCGAACCGCGACGAAGACGTGTTCGACGATCCTCAGGCGTTCGACATCACCCGCAACCCCAATCATCACCTCTCGTTCGGAATCGCAACCCACTTCTGCCTCGGAGTCCATCTCGCCCGTCTCGAAGGCCGTGTGTTCTTCGAGGAGGTACTGAACCGCTGGGCGACGATCGAGCTGAACGGCACGCCGAGCCGCCAGCAGTCCAACCTCAACAACTCGCTGAAGTCGCTTCCGGTGAGTGTGAAGGCCACCTGATGACCGACACCCCGCCTGGTTACTACCCCGCGCAAGGCGACCCGCCCGGCACCGTCCGCTACTGGGACGGCACCGAGTGGTTGTCGGAGGCAATACCCCCGCCGCCGGGATACGACCCGTCGAAGCGCCCCGGCGATGAACGATTCGCCACGGTCGGCGTTCGGATCGGCGCCGCATTGCTCGATGGGTTGGTCGGCATGCTCCTGATGCTCCCCGTCCTCATCCCCTACCTCGCCGACGTGTTCGACGACATCGATGCCGGCGGCGACGGAACCAACGTCGAAGTCCCCGCAAGCTTCTTGGCCGGCAGCATCGTCATCGGCATCGCCTGGCTCCTGATGGTCGCGTTCGTCGGTGCCACACCGGGCAAGCTCATGCTCGGACTCCGCATCACGACCGCCGACGGCGCAACCACGCCACCAGGCATGGGACCGGCGGTGCTTCGAGCCCTGCCGAGCCTCGCCGGGCTGATCCCCATCATCGGACAGCTGATCCCGGTCGGGTTCGCAGTCGCGAGCCTTGTCTGGGTGAGTCGTGATCCGGAGCGGCGCAGTGCCTACGACCGAATCGCAAACACCCGGGTGGTACGCAAGTCGTACCTCACCACCGCCCCAGGGCAAACCGACTAGCTGTCGCGGGGCGCCTTCATCTTCTTGACGATGCGCGCCCGATCACCTGCGTCGAGCACGGTCTTGCGCATCCGAACGTTGGTCGGCGTGACCTCGACACACTCGTCGTCGGCAATCGTCTCGAGCGCCTGTTCGAGTGAGAACAACTTCGGCGGCGTGAGCCGGATCGTGTCGTCGCTCGACTGAGTGCGGATGTTCGTCTGCTTCTTCTCGCGGCAGATGTTGACGTCCATGTCTTCGGCTCGCGGGTTTTCGCCCACGATCATGCCTTCGTAGACCTTCACACCAGGACCGATGTAGAGCGCCGAGCGCTCCTGGATCGCCGCGATCGCGTAGCCGGTGGTGTCGCCGGTGCGGTCGGCGACCACGCTGCCCTTGGTGCGGTGACGGATCTCGCCCGCCCACGGGACATAGCCGTCGAAGATGTGGTGCAGCAGGCCGGTGCCGCGGGTCTCGGTGAGGAACTCGGTACGGAAGCCGATCAGCGCACGAGCGGGGACGACATAGTCGAGCCGCACCCAACCGGTGCCGTGGTTGGTCATGTCGGACATCTTCGCCTTGCGCTCGCCAAGCAGCTGCGTGACGGAGCCCACATGCTCTTCGGGAACGTCGATCGTGAGGCGTTCGGTCGGTTCGTGAACCGTGCCGTCGATCTCCTTGGTGAGCACCGCCGGCTTCCCGACCGAGAGCTCGAAGCCCTCTCGACGCATCGTCTCCACGAGGATGGCGAGTTGGAGTTCGCCTCGCCCCTGCACTTCCCACGTGTCGGACCGCTCGGTGGTGAGCACGCGGATCGAGACGTTGCCGATGAGCTCGGAGTCGAGGCGGGCCTTGATCTGACGCGCCGTGAGCTTCGAACCGTCGGTGCCCGCCAGCGGCGAGGTGTTGACACCGAGGGTCATCGAGAGCGTGGGCTCATCCACGGTGATCGCCGGGAACGGGCGTGGATCTTCAGGGTCGGCCAGGGTCTCGCCGATGGTGACGTCTTCGATGCCCGCCACGCCGATGAGTTCGCCCGGCCCCGCTTCATCGACCTCGACCCGATCGAGGGCCTCGGTGACGGTGAGCGTGCCGACACGGGCGTTGGCGATGGTGCCGTCTTCGCGACACCAAGCAATCGCCTGACCCTTGCGAATCACGCCGTGCTCGACCCGGCAGACGGCGATACGGCCGACGTAGGGAGACGAGTCGAGGTTGGTGACCCAGGCCCGCATCGGGTGGGCAGGATCGTGCAACGGGGCGGGAACGGTGTTGAGCAACACATCGAACAGCGGCTGCATGTCGGTGCCGGGCACCGCCGGGTCGAGCGTGGCCTGTCCCTCACGCGCCACCGTGTAGACGATGGGGAATTCGATCTGTTCTTCGTCGGCGCCGAGATCGAGGAACAATTCGTAGACCTCGTCGACAACATCAGAAATGCGGGCGTCGGGCCGATCGATCTTGTTGATGACCAAAACCACCGGGAGCCGGCGCGCCAGCGCCTTGCGCAGCACGAACCGTGTCTGCGGCAGCGGCCCCTCGGACGCGTCGACCAGCAGCACGACGGCATCGACCATCGTGAGCGCACGCTCGACCTCGCCGCCGAAGTCCGCGTGGCCCGGCGTGTCGACGATGTTGATCTTCACGTCGCCGAAACGGATGGCGGTGTTCTTGGCGAGAATGGTGATGCCCTTCTCGCGCTCGAGGTCCATCGAGTCCATCACCCGGTCGGTGAGCGCTGCTCCCTCGCGAAAGGCGCCGGCCTGGCGGAGGAGGGCATCGACGAGGGTCGTTTTGCCATGGTCGACGTGGGCGATCATGGCAACGTTGCGAAGCGATTCGACTCGCTGCAACGAGGACGTGGGGGTGGTGTTCACCGACGGAAGGGTACCGACACATAGGTTGGTCGAGGTGCGGTGACCCCTGCGCTGGAGCGTGACTCTCGTCCTGCTCGCGCTCTTCGCATCGGCCTGTGCCGACCTCTCAGCCGACGAACGAGCCCTGCTCGACCGGGCCGATGCCGAACGAAGCGCCGAGTTCGACGCCGCGAATCGAGACGATGCCGACCTGGCGTCCTTCAACAGCGCCGCCAACGCGCAGGATCTCAGCGACCTCGCCTGACTGGGCGACGAACAGTCCAAGAGCACGGTTCGTCCTGCGGCACTCGTCTCGCCCAGACCGTCATGAGCGACGTGCCCCAGGGCGATCGGTCGATCGTGCTCTCGGGTTCATATCCCGCCGGGCGTCTTGCTGTCTTCGCCAGGGGCGCAAGCCCTTCAGGCGCAGCACGAGAACAGTTGAAAGGATCGCACCGTGAAATCGTGCAGCTCTGCCTCGTACCGCGTCCGGGTGGTGGGCACTATGCGGTGCCCTTGCGACGCCGCCCCTTCGCGGGAATTCAACCGAGTCTCTGCCGAACAGGCGGGGGCTTCGGCCGTTTTGTGCGAGATTCTTCTCATGACGGATACCCCCGACACCACTCCTGAGCCGGTTCTCCCTGAGCCAGCACACTCTGAGCCAGCACACTCTGAGCCAGCAGTGTCCGACCCGGCGAAGCTGATCCGGCTCGGCACAATGCTCCAGACACTGATGGTCGAGGTGCGCAACGCCGACACCGACGAGGACAGTCGTCGCCTTCTCGCCCGAATCCACAACGAGACCATGGAAGAACTCGGCACGATCCTGTCGACCGACCTCATGGCCGAGCTGTCGGAGTTCACCGGCTGCTGCGACGCCGATGGTGTCCCGACGGAAGCCGAGATCAAGGTCGCGCAGGCGCAGCTGGTCGGCTGGTTGCAGGGCCTGCTGCAAGGACTACAGGCGTCGATGGCCGCCCAGCAGGCGCTTGCGGCTCGACAGTTCCAACAGCTCGGCGGGCCCTCCGGTGGAGCGCCGGGTCCTGCCGGTCCGGGACCCGCTGAGCCTCGTCTCCCCAACCAAACCGGGACCTATCTCTGACTCACGCTCCGCTCACTTGGCGATTGTCGAAAGCCCACCGCCGACCGGAATCACCGCTCCGGTCACGTAGGACGCGGCAGCCGACGCCAGGTAGATCGCGACGCCCGCCATGTCGTCGGGCACACCAATGCGCCCAAGCGGCACATCGCCGGCCAGCCCCGCACGCACCCGAGGGTCGTCCAGCGCAAACGCCATCATCTGCGAGTCGAACGGACCGGGGGCGATTGCATTGGCGGTGATGCGATCAGAGGCGAGTTCCTTCGCCAGGTGCTTCGTCAACATGTGGACGGCGGCCTTCGAGGACGAGTACGAGAACGTGTCCATCTCAGGCGGGGTGAGACCGTTGACCGACCCGGTGTTGATGATCCGAGACGGGCGCGCCTCGGTTGCCGCAGCGCGCAGGAGCGGCAGCAGTTTCTGAGTGAGGAAGAACACTCCGCGCACATTGACGTTCATGACCTTGTCCCACCCTTGGGTGGAGAAGTCATCGATCGGTTCGCCCCAGGATGCGCCGGCGTTGTTCACGAGAATGTCGAGGCTGTCCCAGCGCTCCTCGACCGCAGCCGCGAGGTGGGCAATTCCTTCGTCGGTCGAGAGGTCCGACGGCACCGCGATCACCCTGCCCTTCGCTGACATCTCGTCGGCTGCGGCGGTCACCTGGTCGACCTTGCGAGCCGTGATGATCACCTCGCATCCAGCATCGAGCAGGCCCTCGGCGATCATCCGACCGATGCCGCGACTTCCTCCGGTGACGACGGCGCGCCGGCCCTCGAGACCGAAGAGCGAAGTGAGGCGGTTGACGTCCATTGCGGCTTCTCCTGGGTGAGCGGGCCGCCAATTCTGCCGCACCGGCTTGTTCGCTTACGATTCGGCCCATGCCCACCTCCTCCGACATCACGATTCCAAGCCCCGCCGGCGACATTCCGGCATTGCTCTGTGTTCCCGACTCCGGGACTGGTCCTGGCGTCGTGCTCGTACAGGAGATCTTCGGCGTGAACGGCTACATCCGAGATGTCGCGGAGCGTCTGGCCAACGAGGGATACGTCGTCGCCGCTCCCCACATGTATTGGCGCATCGAGGCCGACTTCGCCATCGAAGCCACCGGCCCCGACGACTTGCCCACGGCGTTCGAGGTGGCCGGCCAGCACGATCCCGCCGACGGCGTTGCCGATGTCGGTGCCGCCTTGACCCATCTCGCGCAGCGTCCTGAGGTCGACGGCGCGGTCGCTGTGATGGGCTTCTGCTTCGGCGGGTCGATGACCTATCTCGCAGCGGCGACTCACGAGTCGGCCTGTGCTGTCTCGTATTACGGCTCGATGATCGGCGGCAACCTCGACAAGGCCGCCGCCATCACTTGTCCGATCCAGTTTCATTTCGGCAGCGACGATGCGTTCCTGCCCAACGACGACGTCGAAGGGCTGCGGTCGGCAACCGACGGCATGGGCAACGTGGAGATCCACGTTGCCCAGGGAGCAGGCCACGCGTTCGACAACCATCGCAACCCGATGTTCTCGAACCCGGATGCAGCGACCGCCGCATGGGCGAAGACCTCTGCCTTCCTCGCCGCCAACCTGAAGGGCTGACTCAGCCCGGGCGGCGCAGCCGGCATTGCGGATGGAAGACATCGAGGCCATCGAGCGGTCCGAGGTCGTCCCACTCGAATGGCTCGAGACCACCGCCACCCGACCGTTAGAAGAGCGACACCTCGTCGATCGGTGCCCGCTCGTCCCACCACGCAAGGTTGAGGGCTCGCCATTCGCTCGGGTCGTGCGTGTCAGAGGCCATCGTTCCACTGTTGCAGAGCGGCACCGATCTCCGCTCCGGAATCTTCCTGGATGAAGTGCAAACCAGCCACCGTGATCTCGGTCTGGTTCGGCCACGATCGGCAGAATTCGCGCTGCGCCCCGATCAGGATGGACCCCGGCTCAGCGTTGATGAAGAGCTTCGGCACCTCACTCGTCGACATGTGGGCGGCATAGGCAGACACGATCTCGACCACATCAGCTGGCTCGCCCTCGAGCGGAATCTCTCGCGGCCATGTGAGGGTGGGGCGCCGCGACTCACCGCCGTCGGCGAAGGGTCGGCGATACTCGTCGTGCTCCTCTTCCGTGAGATCGCGAAGGATCGAGTTGGGCAGCACACCCTCGATGAAGAGGTTCTTCTCGAGGATCAGCGACTCACCGACCTCAGACCGAAACGCCTGAAAGATATCGCGGGCGTTGTCCGGCCATTCGGCGTAGGTGACCGGCATGACGATCGCCTCCATGTAGCAGATCCCCTTGATCTGCCCCGGGTGCCGGGCAGCGCGATGAAAGCCCAACGCCGACCCCCAGTCGTGGATGACGAGAGTGACGTTGTCCGTCGCTCCGACCGCCTCGAACCATCCGTCGAGATACGCAGCGTGTTCGACAAAGCGATAGGAATCGGGACCGGAGTCTTCGAGCTTGTCGCTGTCGCCCATGCCGATGAGATCCGGCGCCAGCAGTCGCCCACTGCCCTCGCACTGCGCCATGACCTCGCGCCAGAGATACGACGACGTCGGATTGCCGTGCAGGAAGACGATCGGGTCGCCCTCCCCGCGCTCCACGTAGGCCATCTGGCGACCATTGACATTGACGAACTTCTTGGAGGGGCCGGTCATGGTCCGTCACTGTGGCACAGCTACGGTCACGCCGTGCCCAGAGATGCCGCTCGAATCGTCTCGTGGAACATCAACTCGATTCGTGTGCGCGTCGAGCAGGTTTGCGAGTGGGCGAAGGCCAACGACGCCGACGTCGTGCTCCTTCAGGAGACGAAGTGTGGCGACGCCGACTTCCCCTTCGATGCCTTCACCGAGGCGGGGTACGAGGTCGCCCACCACGGGACGAACCATTGGAACGGTGTCGCCATCGCGAGCCGCGTCGGTCTCGAGGATGTCGCTCGAGGGTTCGACGGCGCGCAGGCGCCGCCCTTCGATGAACCCCGTCTGATGGCGGCGACCTGCGGTGGGGTTCGCTGCTGGTCCGTCTACGTGCCCAACGGCCGCGAACTCTGGGATCCGCACTACGCCTTCAAGCTGGTCTGGCTCGAGCGGCTCCGCCACGAGCTCATCTCGACCGGGTCGACAGACTTGGCCTCGGTGGTCGCCGGTGACTTCAACGTGGCGCCCACCGACGACGACATCTACATGCCGTCTCGATGGAAGCGTCGGACCCATGCCAGCGAGCCCGAACGCGCCGGCATCAAAGCGCTGGTCGACCTCGGACTACGCGACGTCACCCGCGAGCATCTGCCCGAGCCCGGTGTCTACACGTGGTGGAACTATCGACCCGGCCAGTTCGAGAAGGATCACGGTCTCCGCATCGACCTCGCGTTGTGTTCGCCGTCGGTCGCCGACGCGACCCACACCGTCTGGATCGACCGGGCGGCCCGGGGCGCGACGCGACCGTCTGACCACGCGCCGCTGGTCATCGACCTCACGACCTCAGCTTGAGTAGCGTCACGCCATGCTTCGCTTCTCTCTTCCCCGCGTTCTCGCTGCCCTTCTCGCGCTGAGCCTTCTGGCCGCCGCCTGTGGCGATGACGAGGACGACGGCAACCTCGCCGCCGTCGAGTCGACCACCACCACGACAACCAGCACCACGACGACCACGACCACGACGACGACCACCGTCCCAGCGATTGAGATCCCGACACCGGGCGCGAGCACCGTCGAAGGACTGTTCGACCTCGGTCGGCCCGTCGTGCTCGGCCACGCCGGCGGCGACCGTTCGTGGCCCCACTCGACGATGTACGCCTACAGCGAAGCTGCCGTCACCGGTACCGAGGTGCTGGAGATGGACGTGCAGCTCACCGGCGACGGAGTGCTCATCGTGCAACACGACGACACCGTCGACCGCACCACCGAGACGAGCGGACGTGTCCGTGATCTCACCTACGACGAGATCCAGGCGCTCGACAGCGGCTACTGGTGGTCGGGCGAATGGGGCAACCAGTCACTGCCCGACGAGGACTACATCTGGCGCGGCGTGCGGACCGGCGAGATCGACCCACCCCCCGGTTACTCAGCCGACGACTTCCGCGTCGAAACCTTCCGCTCTGTCGCCGAGGCATTTCCCGAGCACGTGCTCGACGTCGAGATCAAGGTCCCCCGCGGTGACGATGGCGAGAACGATCTCGACTTCGCCATCGAGGGCGCCCGAGTGCTCGCCGACGAGATCGCAGAGCTCGGGCGAGCCGACTCTGTCGTTGTCGTGTCGTTCGACGACGACGTGATCGCCGCCTTCCACGAGTTCGCGCCCGACATTCCCACGAGCCCCGGCACCGGTGCGCTCACCGACTGGTTCCTCGGCGGGATTCCGCTGCTCGAGAGCCACCGCGTACTGCAGGTGCCGCCCGAGTTCGATGGTCTCGACGTGTTGCGGCTGCCCGGCTTCCTCGAAAAGGCCCGCGAAGAAGGACTCGGCATCTGGGTTTGGCCCAACGACGCGTCGACCCAAGAGAACGCCGACTTCTACGAGGCGCTTCTCGAGTTCGACATCGACGGCGTCATCGCCGGCCGCCCCGATGTAGCCGTGGAGCGCTGGCGCGAAATCGGCGCCATTCCTTAGGCGCTAGTCGAACAGCCGTTTCCGGAAGAACTCCCGAGCGGCAGGAGCCGACCAGTTGTCGTGGTCCTCGCCCCAACACTCGATGCCGTCGAGATCCCAGCGGGTGAGACAGTTCCAGGTGAACAGGTTCGGGTTGAGGTGCACCCCGAATCGGTTGTGGCACGCGCCGGTGGCGACGAAGTCACGGCCGAGTTCGTCGTGTCCTTGGATGCGGACACGCAGCGGCGCACCGGTCGATGGGTCGCGCTCGAGGACCTCGCGAACACCGCCGGTCACCTTGCCCCACTCGCCTGCCCTGGCCAGGTAGCCATGGATCGCGATGCAGTCGCCCTCGCCAACGGGACCTGGGGTGAAGTCCATGCTGATCATGTGGAAGCCGTCGTCGCCAGACGCAGTGGCGTAGCTGTAGCCACCTCGGCTCGCAGGGGAGCCGGCGAGCCCGAGCCCGAACTGTGACCGCACCGACCACGAACGGTCGCGGAAGCCGAACGAGTCGACCTCGATCACATCGTCGCCGAGGCGGATGGTTCCGGTGTAGCGACCAGGTTGATCGAGGTGGGATTCGCCGAGATAGTTCGGGCGCGAGACAGCATCGAAGACGAGGTCGACATCCACGAAGTCCCCATCCGGGTCGCGGTAGCCGATCTCGTACTTCTGGAGCGGCTCCACGCAGCGGTAGCGAATGCCATTGGGCAGCTGGACGTCGGAAAGCGGCTGATCGGGAAGTGGGAGATGCCAGAAGTTCTTGCCGTAGCGGCAGTTCCAGGGCTGATCGCCGTGTTCGTCCCAGAAGTACGCACCTCCGGAAGTGACACCCTGATTCGGCCGGAAGAAGGGATAGAGCTGACCCGAAAGTCTGCGTTCCGGCACGGTGAAGGTGAACCAACACGTCTCGGTCCAGAACGGGTCATCGCTCGTGGGGTCGTGGAATTCGTCGTCGAGATGCGGAGTCGTCATCGGTCCGCCTACTCCTCGCCGATGTCCTCGTTCCACAACTGGGGCTCAGCTGCGATGAAGTCGCGCATGATGGCAATGCATTCGGCGTCGTTCGCCAAGACGGTTGCCACGCCGCGGTCGCGGAGATGGCCTTCCCCGCCCATGAAGGTCTCGTTCTCACCGATCACGACCTTGGGAATGCCGTAGAGCAACGCGGCGCCCGTGCACATGTCGCATGGCGACAGCGTGGTGTAGAGCGTGGCCCGCGCATAGGCACTCGCAGGAAGACGACCGGCGTTCTCGAGGCAATCCATTTCGGCGTGGAGTACGACACTCCCTTGCTGCACCCGCCGGTTGTGACCACGGCCGATGATCTCACCGTCGATGATCAGCGCAGACCCGATCGGGATGCCGCCCTCCTCCCGACCGAGGCGGGCCTCAGCGATCGCCGCGTCGAGCCCCAGACGATCCTGTGCACTCAGGTCCGGTTCAGAACTCATAGCCACCGATTCCGAAGTAGCCGCTCGACGCCATCTTGTTGCGTTCGTACTCAGGCCAGGTGGGTGCGTCGGGAACTCCGAGCGGTGGTCCGTCGCCGAGCACCGTGGCCCGGTGAAGGAGCCGTCGTTCTTTCGTGTCGTCGACGACCGAGTGGAGCGTGAAGCGTTCGTCCCAGATGACCACATCGCCTGTGGACCATCGCCAGCGACAGCTGAGCCTCACCTGTTCCTGCCAGCGGAACAGATACGCGAGCAGCATCTGCGACTCCGGTCGCGACAGTTGCGGAATCCGCCGGCTGAACTGCTTGTTCACGAAGAGCGACTTGCGGCCGGTGCCGGGTTGCACTCGCACCACCGGATGCTCGGCGCTGAGCGCGCCTCGGGCATCGTTGTGGGTGCAGGTCAGCCCGTCGAGCATGGCCTTCAGCGGCGCGCTGAGCGTGTCGTAGACGTCGAGCGTGTTGATCCACATGGTGTCGCCACCGAACTCGGGACCATCGACCATGTGGAGCAATGCAGCGATGGGGGGTGACTCGGAGAAGCTGACGTCGGTGTGCCAGAGATCGGCCTTGGGTGAGACCTCGGAGTCGAGCTCGACCACCTCGGGAATCGCCTCGTCGACCTTCGGGATGTAGGGATGCACCTCGAGCTCGCCGAACAGCGCACCGATGTCGCGGAACTGCTCGACCGTCGGCTCCAATCCCGGCAGGAACAGCACCAGATGGGTGGCGAGCGCGTCCATCAGCTGTTGGGCGATGGCCTCGTCGAGCCGATCAGCGGACAGGCCCCGCACCTCGGCCCCGAGGGCCCCGGCAACGGGTCGGATCTCCAGAGTGTCGGCCATGGCCGGAGATGCTAGCCCTCCACGGAAATTGGTCCGAACGGCCTATGGGGTCAGGGTCAAGTGCCCCTATGAAGCTGCCGTTGTAGAACCATGAATCTGGGGCGTGTTCGCGATGCGTTGTTGGCAGGGCTGATGCTCGGGCCGTTGCTCGGCGCTGCCCAGGCATCCCCAGTCGGCGCCTCCCCAGTCGAGGAACCGTGGATCGACACGAGCGACCGCGCCGCCGTCCTCGCCGCGTTTCAAGCCGAGTTCGAGCGACCCGAGCCGGCGAGCGGCTTCGACGGCGACGCCGGATCATGTGACGCCGGCAGCACGTCGCAGGAGTTCCGCGACAGCGTCGTCCAACGCGTGAACTGGTATCGCCGAATGGCCGGCCTCGACATCGTCTCGGAACGCGCTGCCTACTCCACCGCCACCCAACAGACATCGCTGATGATGTCGGCCGAGGGCGCCCTGTCGCACGGACCGGGTGCTGGCTGGTCCTGTCACACATCGACCGGTGCAGCGGCGGCAGGAAAGAGCAACCTCGCGCTGGGCGTGAACGGCACCGGAGCGATCGACGCCTACATCCGTGACCCGGGCACCAACAACCACACGGTCGGTCACCGGCGCACCATCTTCTACCCGCAGCTGCTCGAGATCGGGACCGGCGATGTCGACGCCGGTGGCGGCCACCCCGCGGCCAACACGCTGCATGTCTTCGACGACAACCTCTGGGGAAGCCGCCCCGACGTCCGAGAAGACCGCGGCTTCGTTGCGTGGCCGCCAGCGGGCTATGTCCCTCCCGACACTGTCTGGGGACGTTGGTCGTTCTCGCTGTTCGGCGGCGACTTCAGCACCGCGACCGTCTCGGTCTCAGACACCCTCGGTGCCCTCGGGGTCAGCGTCCTGAAGCGCATTCAGCCCGACAACCCGTCGACTCGCATGGCTCCCGAGCCGTCGATCGTGTGGGCCATCGGCGCCGACACCAACTCGACATTGCTGCCGGCCCCTGACAACGGCGACGAGTGCTACACAGTGACGATCGGCAACGTGAAGGTCGGCGGAGTCACCCAGCCGGACTTCACCTACGAGACCTGCGTGCTCGACCCCGACTTCGATCCGTCGTCGGAGCCGCCACCCATTCCGTCGGGCGACCCGGGCAGCTGCGACGGCATCGAGTTCGATGTCTGGACAGTGCCCTGCTGGACCGACGGCGGAAGCCTCGGCAACTTCGTCGACGTAGTGGCCGACTGGCAGCGCGAACCCGTGGCCTGGCTCGTCGGCAACGGGATCACCACCGGCACCAGCACCACGACATTCTCGCCCGACTCCTCGTTGAGCCGTGCCCAGGCAGCAACCCTCATCTGGCGACTCGTCGGTTCACCCGCACCCCCGGCCGACGCCCCGACCTTCGTCGACGTTCCCGCGGGGAGCTTCTATGAGGACGCGGTTCGGTGGATGGCCCGCAACGGCATCACCAACGGCACCGGCGGCAATCGCTTCTCGCCGAATGCGCCCGCTACCCGCGCCGAGTTCGTCACCTTCCTTTGGCGACTGGTCGACCAGCCCATCGTCAACGCCGAGATGCCGTTCGTCGACCTGACCGCACCCTGGCAGGTCTCATCGATCCGTTGGGCGTCGTCGTCGGACATCACCACCGGCACCAGCGCCACCACCTTCGCCCCCAACGCGACCGTGACCCGTGGCCAAGCCGCCGCCCTCCTAGCCCGCTTCGCCACCGCCCTCACGTAACCCGCCAAAAGGATTCCCGCGAACCCGCAGGGTTCCCGAGTCTGCGCGGGAGTTCGGCGCAGCCGAACTCCAAGGAACCCGCAGGGTTCCCGAGAACCGAATCGGGGGGTCGTCTCGATAGAGGGGGAAAGGAGGCCTCATGAGGTCAACACTTCCCCCACCGCCACAGCGCCCGATCCCGGCCGAAAGCCGATTGTCAACACTCCCCCCGCCACCGCCGCGGACAGGTGCCGATCGGCGCCCGGTCCGGTGGCGGCTGGTGAGGTGGGTCCATATCGTCGGCCTGCTGATCGCCATCGCGGCCGGCATCTACTTCGGACTCGAGGGAGCGGGGGCGATTCTGGCGCTCTTCATCATCGTGGTCCCGCTCGAGAAGCTCTTCCGACGTCACGACCAGAAGATCCGCCGGCCCGGCCTCCGGACTGACCTGACCTACGCCATGGTTTCGCCGGTTCTCAACGTTGCGCAGGTGATCGTCGGCGTCGGCATCGCCTTGCTGATCCTCCCGCTCTGGGTCCCGATGTTGCTGCTGCGACCATTGGTGATGGGGCAACCCACATGGGTCATGGCCGTCGAGAGCGTGATCCTGCTCGACATCCTCATCTACTGGACGCACAAGCTCAGCCACGAAGTCGGCTTCTTCTGGCGCTTCCATTCGATCCATCACTCGAGTGAGCGCATGGACTGGATCTCGGGCATCCGGGTCCACCCGTTCGACGGGATCATCATCGCTGTCCCCGCAGTGATGCTCGTGGCGGCCGGCTTCCAACTCGAGGTCGTGGGTGCCGCCGCGGTCATCCAGACGATCCTCGGACTCTTCGCCCACGCCAACGTGCGGTGGCGGCTGCGTCCGCTGCACCGAATCGTGATGACACCCGAGTTTCACCACTGGCACCACTCGAACACGCCCGAGTCGATCCACTCGAACTACTCGGTGTTTCTCCCACTTTGGGACATGATCTGGGGGACGTATTACATGCCCGCCGACAGGCGGCCGCAGGTCTACGGCAACGGCGAGAACACGCCGCCGAGCGTGCCCGGCCAGCTGCTGGCACCCTTCCGCAAGCCGCTGCGCGACCGCTATCCGTTCCCGCCGGCGTGGAGGGCCCGCCTGCTGCGGTTCGTCCCCTTCCGCCGTCGCCGGGCGCTGGCTTCCTAGCATGACGGCAGTGGCCACCGAACCCGCGGCTCCCGCCGCCGAAGATGCGCTGATCGTTCAGCGCATCGGCAACGGCGACCGGGCCGCGTTGGCGGAGCTCTACGAACGCCACGCCGGTTGGTTGACGACTCGGCTCCAGCGCCGCTGCGGCAATCGCGAGCTCGTCGACACGGCATTGCAGGACACCTTCCTCGCCGTGTGGAAGCAGGCCAACCGCTACGAACCGACCGGCGAGGTCGGCGCCTGGCTCTGGACGATCGCGATCCGTCGTCTCATCGACCAACTTCGCAAACGACCACCACCGGATCCGATGGCCGACGTGACCCCGCTCGCAGAGGTGATCGTCCACGAGATCCCACTTGCCCTGGGACACACCGAACTGGGCGCGGCGTTCGCATCGCTCGACCCCGACCTCCAGGCGGTCATGGCTGCGACAGCCCTCGACGGCCTGACCAACAACGAAGCCGCAGCCCTGCTCGGCATCCCCACCGGCACCGTCAAGTCTCGGCTCTCACGAGCCCGACAGAATCTCCAGGAGCGCCTCCGATGAGCATGCACGAATTCGACGCCGCCATGACCCGAGCCGCAGGGCGACCCCGGTTCCTCGCCGGCCCCGGTGAAGAGGCCGACAGGTCCGCACCCCGCCTCGCTGCCAATTTCGCCGCGATCGAAGCCGAGCTCGACGCGCCGAACCCTGGCCTGCTCGCTCGTGTCCTGGTTCGGCTCGGCGTGGGTGAAGGCACGGTCCCGCTGGTGACGGCCACGCCGGCGCTGCGCCGCTCGTTCGTCATCTCGGTGCTGGTCGCTGTGCTGTTCGCGCTCTCCGCCGCCACCAACAACACCGCCGCCGACGGCGCCGACCGGATCGTCGTGTTCCTGACGATGGCGCCGCTGATCCCGTTGGCTGGAGTGGCCCTCGCCTTCGGGCCGCGGGTCGATCCCACACACGAGGTGGCCCTCGCCGCACCGATCGACGGGTTCCGGCTGTTCCTCATCCGGGCGCTCACCGTTGTGGGCGCGAGCACGTTGACCCTGCTGATCGCCTCGATGCTCGTACCGGCCGGTGGTGCGCACAGGATTGCCTGGTTGTTGCCGGCGCTGGCCGCGACGTCGGTCACGATGGCGCTCGCGACCCGCCTCGATCCGAGAATCGCCGCCGGTGCGGTCGCGGCAACGTGGATCACCATCGTCACGATCTCGGTGGCTGCGTCCGACGCTGCCGCTGCGTTCGGCGCCACGATGCAGGTGCTGAGCCTGTTCGTCGCCGCTGCCGGCGCGGTCGGATTCGCCCAACGTCGGCGCCGCCTCGACACGATCTCCGACCGATGAACGCGCCGACGATCGCGCTCAACTCCATCCACCATCGCTACGGCTCAGCCGACGCGCTGGCCATCGACCGACTTGTCTTCGAGGCCGGATCCACCGCCGTGCTCGGCCCCAACGGTTCGGGCAAGAGCACGCTGCTCCGACTGCTCGCAACCGTCGCCGAGCTCCAGACCGGATCGATCAGGGTCGATGCGCTCGATCCGACCGACCAGCTGGAGCGGGCAGCCATTCGGAGGCGGCTCGGCTACGTGGCCCAGCGCGACGGCCTGCCGCCGCGGATGAAAGTCGGCGCGTTCTGCGACTACGTCGGTGCGCTCAAGGAGATCGACTCGGCCCGTCTGCGCCGCCGGTGGACCACATGGGCGCTCGAACGGGTGGCCCTGTCGTCCGTGATCGATGACCGCATCGGCTCGATGAGTGGCGGTATGCAGCGGCGGTTGTCGATCGCTCAGGCGTTGCTCGGGAGTCCGGATCTCCTGGTTCTCGACGAGCCTCTCGCCGGCCTCGATGCCGAACAGCGCGCAGAGATCGGCAATCTCCTCGTGACGCTCTCGGAATCGACCACAGTCATCTGTGCGACCCACCACGCCGAGGAACTCGCCGGGCTCTGCCACCGCGTCGTGGTCGTCGATGGCGGTCAGCCCATCTTCGTCGGGACACCCGCGACCCTGGCCGAGCGTGCCCAGGGCCGGGTCTGGGAGTCGACCGAACAGACTGCGGGTGCCGTCTGCCGCGCCGTAGGCCCCGGCCGTTTCCGCTGCGTCGGCGAACACGTGGCGAGCCCTTTTTGAATCGGCCAGATCGGGTGCGTTCCGAGCCTGCTTGAGTCGCTCGTATTCGCGTTCCACGCGTGCCGCAAGAATGTGTTGGC
>CALKOE010000464.1 GCA_938091985.1 uncultured Acidimicrobiales bacterium
CATGGAAGTGTCGGCCGACGACACTCGTCGAGCGCTCGACTGAGCGAGTACGTCACCGATGGAAATTCTCTGCACAGCGCTGTTGATCTACGCGCTACTCATTCTCGTCCGCATCGTGCTCACCTGGTTCCCGCTTGACCCTGACGGGGCGATGGCCACGGTCGGGGGCGTGTTGTTCGTGCTGACCGACCCCATTCTCGCCCCGCTGCGCCGAGCGCTGCCGGCGGTTCGCATCGGGTCTGTGGCACTTGATCTGTCGCCGATCATCGTGCTGTTCGGCATCCAGTTCATCCGGTTCGGGCTCGGCTGCAGCTGATACAAACCGAGCCTCGCGAGGCTCCCCGATCAGCGCGGTGAGGGCGTCTACGCTCGGCACATGGACGAACTCTCACCCTTGTTTCAGGAGATCGAGTTCCACGAGCGATACCGCGGCTACGACCCCGATGAGGTTGATGCATTCGTGGATCGCGTGGCTCGGGCCGCCGCCGTCATGCGCGGTCGCATCAGCGAACTACACGAACGAGTCGAGGCTGCAGAAGCTCGTGGCGGTGCCACGGCTGCGCACAGCGAGGCCGAGGAGACGCTCACTCGCACGCTTGTGCTTGCGCAGCGCACGGCCGACGCCGCGATCGCCGAAGCTCGCGAGGAGTCCGACCGCCTGACGGCCGATGCGGCCACGAGCGCGCAGGCGATTCTCTCTGCGGCCGAGGCCGAAGCGCAGCTCACGCTGCGAGAGGCACAGGCAGAGGCTTCCGCGTCGTTGAAGGAGGCCGAGGACCGAGCCGGCCTCATGTTGGCCGAAGCCGAAACAGATCGCCGCGCCTTGGTGGCCAAAGCCGAATCAGCCGCGTCAGACGCGGCCACCTCCGAACGGGAGCGTCTCGCAGCCGAGGTCGTGGGGCTGCACGAGTATCGAGCATTCCTGGCCGACGACATCGAGATTCTCGAGCGGCACCTCACCGAAGAACGCCACCAGCTCACCGCATCTGTGTCGGCACTCACCGACCTGCTGGAATCGCCTGAGGCCTTCCGTGTCTCGCGTCCCCCGGCCACCAGCGGGATCCAGATCAACGCCGACCAACTCGAGTCGATCGCCGGCGAGGAGTTCGCGACCGAGTTCGTCGAGAGCGCCGAGCTTGCGGATCTCGAACCTGCAGCAGAGTTCGACACCGCTGTAGATGAAGTTGCTGCCGACGACGCGTTCGACGCGCCGGCGGAGGTCGCACTCGCCCCAGAGTTCGCGCCCGCCCCTGCCCCAGAGATGGTGCTCGACGGCATCGACGAGTCTGACCTCGACGGAGTGGAACCCGACGAGTCCGATCTCTACGAGACCGCGCACGATGAGTTCGAGCCGGTCGAGGCCGAGCCCGTCGAGGCAGAGCCGGTGGTGGCTGAGATCGCGCCCGACGAAACGATCGACCTCGTCGCGGCCGAAGCCGCTGATGCCGCCGAGGCGGCGCAAGCAGCCGAGGCTGCCCGGGCCGCAGACGCGCAGGAGACCGATGCTCGCAGCGATGAGACGGTCTTCTACACCGAAGTCGATCTTGCCGATGTCGTTTCCCAACCGGAGCCGACGAACGACGGCCCCGGGGTCGCCGAACCGTCGTTCAGTGAGCCTGCTTTCGCCGGCATGGTCGAGAGTTCACTGGCGGACCTGAGCGCACCGGAGGTGGCGCCTCCTCGGCTGGTCACCGCGGCCGATCTCGATGCTCCGACGCCGACGACGAGCAATCTCGGCTTCGAAACATCGACATTCGACGAGTCCGCTCGCGACGGAGGTCCCGCCACACAGGCAGTCCCGGCGCTGCAGGACGCATCGCTCTTCAGCGAACCGGACACCGCCGACGACCCGTTCCTCGCACAGCTGCGAGACGCGATGGACGGCGAACCCATGCCCCCATCCGACGACGACGCGCTGAGCGCATTTTTCGACCAGGAAGACGATGACGGTGGTCGGTCCTGGTTCGGCCGACGCCGCTGATCGAACCAGTTTCGGTACTGCCCGTACGGGCTCTGTACCGCCACCCGAAGCGAGGGTGCGCGGCAATCGTAGGAAGTTTGCGTAGACTCAGCGCTTCGAACCGGGGCGAGGGCCCTGATTCGTGGGGCAAGGAGCCTTGAGCATGGCGACCGCGAAGAAGGCAGCGAAGAAGACAGCGAAGAAGGCGACGAAGAAGTCGCCTGCAGAGCCCGCTGCGACCAAGAAGGCCGCGCGCAAGGGCGCCGCGAAAGCGCCGGCGAAGAAATCATCCACCAAGAAGGCCGCCGCGAAAGCAGCGACGGCCAAGAAGTCCCCCACAAAGAAGGCACCAGTGACAAAGGCCGCGAAGAAGGTGGCGAAGTCGCCTTTCGGCAAGAAGTTCGTCGACGAGATGAAGGAACGTCTCATCACCGAACGGGCCAAATATCTCCACTCGGCCGAGGAGTATCGCGCCGAGGCCGACGCACTCATCGAGGGCCGTGAGCCAGGTGATGTGCAATTCGACGAAGAGTCGGGCGAAGGCGACACCGTCGCCGTCGAACGCGAACGTGACCTGGCCCTCTCGGCGCAGGCTCGCGGCGCAGTCGAGCAGATCGATGCCGCGCTCGCTCGAGTCGAAGCCGGGACCTACGGGGTCTGCACCGCTTCCGGCCTGTCAATTCCCCAAGAGCGCCTCCGTGCCATTCCGTGGGCGGCCGAGCGCGTCGAATACAAGGTCGGCGGTCTCGGCCGGCGCTGAGCCGTTCCGAGGTCGCGTCGATCATGGGCGACCACATTCAGGAGACGATTCCCGCTGCCCTCGATGGTGAGCGGATCGACCGCGTGGTCGCGCTCCTCGGCGACCTGAGCCGCTCTGCCGTTGCGAAATTGGTCACGGCCGGAGCGGTCCGCGTCGACGGCATTCCGTCGAAGACGCCGTCAGCGCGGGTGAAGGAGGGCCAGCAGCTCGACGTCGATCTCCCCGACGCAGTCGACCCGCGCCCGATGCCCGATGCCAGCATCCAGTTCGAGGTTCGCCACGAAGACGACGACATCATCGTCATCGACAAGCCGCCCGGGTTGGTCGTGCATCCGGGAGCCGGCAACACCGACCAGACATTGGTCAACGGTTTGGTGCATCGCTATCCCGAACTGGCCGACGTCGGCGAGGTTCATCGACCG
>CALKOE010000465.1 GCA_938091985.1 uncultured Acidimicrobiales bacterium
ACATGGTCGAGATCGAGGGGGTCGTCATCGACTGGCCCGTGCAGCTCTGCTCGAGCCACATCCTTCTCGATACTGAAGAAGAGGCACTCGCCGCCATCGCCCGCATCGAAGCCGGTGAAGCGTTCCCGGCCGTTGCCGCCGAGCTCTCGACCGGCCCGTCCGGTCCTGGCGGCGGCGACCTCGGATGCGTGGAGCCGGCGACCTTCGTCCCGGAGTTCGTGGAAGGTGCGGCCGCCCTCGGCGGGCCCGGCCTCACCCCGCCGGTCCAGAGCGACTTTGGTTGGCATGTCATCGACGTCCGGTCATTCGACGCGACGCCGTCCGACGACCCCGCCGACATTCAGAATGCCGTGCTCAACTCGGCTGAGTTCCTGGAGTTCCAGAACGAGGTGATCGCCCGTGAAGTGACGGTCGACCCGCGATTCGGCACCTGGGACCCGACCACGTTCACAGTCATCCCGGCCGTCGGCTGATCGCGGTGGGCACGATCACGATCGTCGGGCTCGGCCCGGCGGACGCGACGCTGCTCGCTCCGATCGTCAGCGCTGCGATCGACAGCCACGAGCGCTGCTTTCTGCGGACCTCGATTCATCCGGCGGCGGAGTCTGTCGTCGACTCGGTCAGCTTCGACGAGATCTACGAGGACGCACCGGATTTCGCCACTGTCTATTCGACCATCGCCGAGCGCCTGATCACAGAGGCCACGGTGGGGAACCTTCTCTATGCCGTGCCCGGCTCGCCGCTCGTGCTCGAACGCACCGTGGAATTGCTCCGCGAGGCCGAGCGTGAGGGTCGCGTCACACTCGACATTCTTCCTGCCATGTCGTTTCTCGATGTGGTGTGGGCGCGTCTGCGGGTCGATCCAATCGAGTCGAGCGTCCGACTGATCGACGGCCACGTCTTCGCTGAGGCGGCCGCGGGGCAGACGGGGCCGTTGCTCGTGGCGCACTGCCATTCGGCTCAAGTCTTGTCCGACATCAAGCTGTCGCTCGACGATGGCCCGACGGTGACGGTGCTGCAGCGGCTCGGACTTCCCGACGAGCAGATCTTCGACGTGCCATGGCACGAGCTCGACCGCGAGGTGGAAGCCGATCACCTCACCTCGCTGTGGATTCCCGAGCTCGAGGTTCCCGTGGCGGCGGAGTTCGCCCGCTTCGAGGAACTCGTGCGCGTGCTTCGCGACGAGTGTCCATGGGATCGCAAGCAGACACACGCGTCGCTGCGACAGCACCTGCTCGAGGAGACCCACGAGACGCTCGAGGCGATCGACGCACGAGCCGGCCTCTCCGACGACGAGTTCGACGATGCGCTCGATGAGCACCTTGCCGAGGAGCTCGGCGATCTTCTCTACCAGGTGTTCTTCCATGCCCGGCTCGCTTCGGAACGCGGTTCCTTCACGGTGGCTGATGTCGCCAGAGGAGTCCACGACAAGCTGGTCGTGCGGCATCCCCACGTGTTCCCTGCCGCGGGCGAAGCGCCCGTGACGGCCGATGATGCTGACACCGTCGTGAGCAACTGGGAAGCCATCAAGCGGGCCGAGAAGGGCCGCGATTCGGCGATGGACGGAATTCCGCCCGCGCTCCCCGCACTGCTGCTTGCGCTGAAGGTGCAGAAGCGGGCTGCTGGTACCGGGTTCGACTGGGACGGCGGTCCCGAGGTGGCCTACACCGACGTCGAAGAGGAGTTGGCCGAGGTTCGAGACGACCCGTCGGAGCATGAGGTGGGCGACCTGCTCTTCGCCGCGGTCCAGGTGGCGCGGCGTCTCGATGTCGACCCGGAGTCGGCCCTGCGCGGGGCGTCCGGCCGGTTCCAACGTCGCTTCCGAACGGTCGAGGAACTCGCTGCTGAGGACGGCCTCGATCTCGAGATTGTTGGAAAAGATCGGCTGCAGGCATTGTGGGAACGGGCCAAGCAGCGCGAGACTGACTGACGTTCCACCGGCGGCCGGAGTGATTCTCAGAACCACGGCTGTCGCGCGGATCGCGCGAATACCTCACGCTGCGCGCGATGGCCGGTAACATCCGTCCCACTTCTCCCGCACATGAGGAACTTCCAGTGAGCACCATCGAACGAGTCCATGGCCGTGAGGTCTTCGATTCACGAGGCAACCCCACCGTCGAGGTGGAGATCGAACTCGACTCCGGCGCAATCGGCTCGGCCATCGTGCCGAGCGGTGCCTCGACCGGCGCATTTGAGGCGGTCGAGCTCAGAGACGGCGGCGACCGCCTCGCCGGCAAGGGAGTGCTCACTGCGGTCGGCTTCGTCAACAGCGAGCTTGCCGACGCGGTGATCGGTCTCGACGCCGTCGACCAGCGCAGCGTCGATGCAGCGCTGATCGCGAGCGACGGCACCGACAACAAGGGCCGTGTCGGTGCCAACGCCATCCTCGGCATCTCGCTTGCAGCTGCAAAGGCCGCGGCCGCCGAACTCGAGATCCCCGTGTGGCGCCACGTCGGTGGGGCCAACGCCCACGTTCTCCCGGTTCCGATGATGAACGTGCTCAACGGCGGTGAGCATGCCGACAACAGCGTCGACTATCAGGAATTCATGTTCATGCCCGTCGGCGCGGCCTCGTTCTCCGAGGCCATGCGTTGGGGCGTCGAGGCATACCACGTGCTCAAGAAGGTTCTGCAGGATCGCGGACTCTCGACGGCGGTTGGCGATGAAGGTGGGTTCGCCCCCGATCTCGGTTCGAACGAGGAGGGGCTGCAACTCCTCATCGAAGCGATCGAACTCGCTGGTCTGACCCCGGGGAGCGACATGGCAATCGCCATGGATGTGGCCTCGACCGAGTTCTACGCCGATGGCATCTACACGCTGGCCTCGGAGAACCGCGAGCTCAGCTCCGACGACATCATCGCCGAATACATCTCGCTGTGCGACAAGTACCCGATCGTGTCAATCGAGGACGGCATGGCCGAGGACGATTGGGACGGCTGGAAGAAGCTCACCGACGAACTGGGCGATCGCTGCCAGCTCGTGGGCGACGATCTCTTCGTCACCAACACCGAACGGCTGTCGCGCGGGATCGAGACCGGCACAGCCAACTCGATCCTCGTCAAGGTGAACCAGATCGGGTCGCTCACCGAAACGCTCGAGGCCGTCGACATGGCCACGCGAAGCAGCTACACGTCGGTGATGTCGCATCGCTCGGGCGAAACCGAGGACGTGACCATTGCCGACCTGGCCGTGGCGACCAATTGCGGGCAGATCAAGACCGGCTCACTGGCACGCTC
>CALKOE010000466.1 GCA_938091985.1 uncultured Acidimicrobiales bacterium
GCTCATCGACGGGGCCTGAAGATCGCCACCCATGCCCACGGCGACACCGCCGTCAACGCGGCGATGGACGCCGGCATCGATTGCATCGAGCACGGGTTCATGATCACCGATGCCACCATCCAGCGGTTGATCGACACCGGCACATTCCTGGTGTCGACGAATGCCCTGGCTGAGAACTGGGACGTGTCGAAGCTTCCGGCCGCCTCCCGGGCCAAAGCCGAGGACGTCTTCCCCAAGTCGAAGGAATCGTTGTCCAAGGCCATCGCGGCCGGCGTGAAGATCGCCTGTGGCAGCGACGCACCCGCCATCTGGCACGGCCGCAACGCCGAGGAGCTGGTGGTTCTCGTGAAGCGAGGCATGACCCCACTCCAGGCGATCCGGGCAGCCACCACGGTGGCGGCGGACCTGATCGACGCTCCCGACCTCGGACGCATTGCGCCCGAGATGCTGGCCGACATCGTCGGTGTCCCCGGCGATCCGCTCACCGACATCACCGTCACCCAGCAGGTTCAGTTCGTGATGAAGGACGGCCGGGTCTACAAGCGGCCGACGTGATGGGGCGCAGCGACGATCTGTGGGACGTGATGTCGACAGCGCGAACCGTGCGGCGATTCACCGACGAACCCGTCGACGATGCCACGCTCGCTCGTTGTCTCGACGCAGCAACCTGGGCTCCGTCGGGCGCCAACATGCAAGCGTGGCGCTTCGTCGTGCTGCGCTCGTCGGAGATGCGGGCCGCCGTCGCCGATGCAGCAGCCCAGGCACTCGCGATCATCGAACCTGTCTACGGGATGAGCCGACCCGACGACGAGGATGACAGTCGTGCGGCGAGGTCGAATCGCGCCACCTACGAGCTCCACGATCGAGCCGGCGAGTTCACCTCGGTGCTGTTCACCTATCAGTACTTCGACTCTGCGTCTGAGCTGCTCCAGGGCGGTTCGGTCTATCCGGCCATGCAGAACTTCCTGCTCGCGGCGCGAGCCCAGGGGCTGGGTGCCTGCATGACGAGTTGGGCTTCGTATGGCGGCGAAGCGCTTCTCCGCGAGGCCGTCGGTGTGCCCGACGACTTCATGCTGGCCGGCCACATCGTCGTCGGCTGGCCGCGGGGCAACTTCGGCCCCGTGCGGCGCAAACCCGCCCGAGCCAAGACCTTCCTCGACGGCTGGGAACACCCGGCCGACGACCTCTTCGACTAGTCGCTGAGCAGACCCTCGCTGCGGAGAAAGCCCTCGGCGCATTCGCCGATGTAGTGACAGTCATCGTCGTCGAGCGAATGACTGTTGGGTAGGACCACGCCCCATTCCATGACCCGATCGGCGTTGGGAAGGCCGCCGTCGGGCTGACGGAACGGGCGGTCACGAAAGGCCGGCTGACGAGCTGCGTTGCCGGTCCAGACCATGCGCGTGTCGACGCCGTGGCTTTCCATCCAGCGCTGGAAGTCGGAGCGGCGGATGCCGGCGTCGTCGCGGATGATCAACGGGAACATGTGCCAGCCGGTCTCGATTCCCTCGGTCACTCGGGGCAATTCGAAGAACTGCGGCCACTTGGCGAAGTGCGACGCCGTGAGCTCGAAGCTTCGCTGGCGACGGGCCAGGTTGTCGGCCAATTTGTCGAGCTGAACCAGCCCGAACGCGGCCGAGAGCTCGGAGGGTTCGAAGTTCCATCCGACCTCATCGAAGATGAAGAGGTTGTCGTATTCGAGGTCGTCGTCGATCGTGCTGAAGAACCGGTCGCCGGCACCCTTGCGGGAGCCATAGATCTGCACCTCGGATCGTCGCCCCCACCGCCGCAGAAGAAGCGCCTGGTCGGCCATCGCTTCGTCATCGAAGCAGACCATGCCGCCGGTGCCGGCTGCAGTGATGATGTGCGAGAGAGCGAAGCTGGTGAGGCTGATGTCCGCCCGGGTGCCCGTGGGTGTGCCTCGCAGCGTGAGCCCCAGCGCGTCACACGAATCCTCGATCACCTTCAGGTCATGACGATCGGCGATCTCCCGGATGCGATCCCAATCCGGAGCGTTGCCGATCAGGTTGGGGGCGAGAATCGCCTTCGTTCGGGGACCGATCATCGCTTCGATGGCATCGACGTCGATCTGGAAGGTGTCGCGGGTGACATCGACGAACACCGGGATCAGCCCGGCGCGGATCATCGGCGCGATGTCGGTCGAGAAGGTCACCGCGGCGGTGATGATCTCGTCGCCGGGTTCGAGCCCGAGCACCTCGACGGCCAAATAGAGCGCAGAGCTTCCGGAATTGCACATGACGCCGCGTTCCTTGCCGAACAACTCAGCGACGCGCTGCTCCATGGCCCGCACATTCTTGCCGATCCGCAGTGCGGTCGGACCGGCCCGAAGGACCTCCACGACCGCCTCGATCTCGCGCTCGTCGTGGACCGAACCGGCGTACTCGATACGGCGCCCTTCTCCTGGAATCGATGTCATCGGCGCCGTCTCCGTTCGGTCTCGCCCATTCTGAACGGCCCTCGCGATGAGGGCCAACTCTCTCGAGCGTCCGGACCCGGCACTGACCGACGAAACTGTGTCACGCTCCTGGTCGCGAGGAGACCCATCATGACTGACCACGATCCCTATGAACTGGCGCGCCAAGCGGCCGCGAAGATCCGCGACGCCGTCGGTGTCGAGCGCCACGATGTCGCCATCGTCCTCGGGTCCGGCTGGGCCGGAGCCGCCGATCGACTCGGCACAGTGACGGGCGACATCGAGCTCTCGTCGTTGCCGGGCTTCCCGCCGCCGAGCGTCGCCGGCCACCGCAACCTCATTCGTTCCATCGCCGCGGAAGGGCAGCAGGTGCTCGTGGTCGGTGGTCGTTCACATCTCTACGAGGGCCATCCGGCCGCGACCGTCGTCCATGGTGTGAGAACGGCCGCGGCCGCGGGCTGCCACACGGTGATTCTCACCAACGCCGCCGGCGGTCTGAACCCGTCGTGGTCGGTCGGCCAGCTGGTCCTCATCCGGGACCAGATCAACCTCACCGGCCACAACCCGATGGCCGGCCCCCCTCCCCCGGAGGGACAACCGGGCCGGTTCTGTGACCTGACCGAGGCCTACAGCGCCCAACTCCGAGAGCTCGCCCACACGATCGACGGCGACCTGGCCGAAGGCGTCTACGCGGGCGTGCTCGGCGGCAGCTACGAAACCCCGGCCGAGATCCAGATGTTGGCCACGATCGGCGCCGACCTCGTCGGAATGTCGACTGTGCTCGAAGCCGTCGCCGCCCGACACCTCGGCCTCGATGTCCTCGGGATCTCCCTCGTGACCAATCTGGCCGCGGGCATGGCGCCCGCCCCGCTCGCCCATGATGAGGTTCTCGACGCGGCGCAGGATGCCGAGACCAGAGTGGTCGATCTCATCACCGGCGTGCTGTCCGAGATGCCGCCCCGATGACCACCCTCGACGGGACGGACCCGGCGGCGCTCGCCAGAGCCTGGCTCGACGTCGATCCCGATCCCGAGACTCGAGCCGAAACCGAGCGGCTCATCACGGCCGGCGGGTCGGAGCTCGACGAGCGCTTCGGCACTGCGCTCGAATTCGGCACCGCCGGACTGCGCGGTGCGCTCGGCGCCGGCCCCAGCCGGATGAACCGGGTCTTGGTTCGGCTCACCGCTGCCGCGCTCGGCGACAGCATCGCCGGTGAGGCCGACCCCCACGTGGTGATCGGATACGACGCACGGCACGGCAGCCAGGCCTTCGCGATCGACACGGCCAGGGTCCTCCTCGCCCGCGACGTGCGCTGCACCCTTCTGCCCCGCCCGCTGCCCACGCCCGTCGTGGCGTATTCCGTACGCGAGCTGGCTGCGTCGGCCGGAGTGATGGTCACCGCGAGCCACAACCCGCGCCTCGACAACGGCTACAAGGTCTACGGCCGAGGAGGTGCGCTGCTGACGTCGCCCCACGACGCCGAAATCGCCGCAGCGATGCGTCGCCTGCCGCTCCTCAGCGAGCTCGACCTCGTGCCCGAATCTGATTCGAACCTGCTTCCCGGCCCCGAGCATCTCGTCGACGACTATCTCGAAGCCGTCGTGGGCACGCTCGACGGCTCGTCGTCTCGCTCGGCCCGAGCGGTCCACACCGCACTACACGGCGTCGGCACCGAGCTGGCGACGGCAGCGTTCGCCGCCGCCGGGTTTCCCGCGCTCGCCACCGTTGCCGCACAGTCGGAACCCGACCCCGACTTCCCGACCGCACCGTTTCCGAACCCGGAGGAGCCGGGCACGCTCGACCTCCTGCTCGCCCTGGGAACACAGACCGGGGCCGACCTCGCGCTGGCCAACGATCCCGATGCCGACCGGCTCGCCGTTGCGGTTCCCACCGCCAACGGGTGGCAGCTCCTCACCGGCGACGACCTCGGCTGCCTGCTCGCCGATCACATGCTGCGTCGCCCGAGCGACGACCCACGGCGCTCGCTGGTGGTCTCCACCGTCACCTCATCACGCTTGTTGTCGCGGATCGCCGCTGCTCACGGCGCCGACCACGTCGAGACGCTGACGGGCTTCAAGTGGATCATGCATGCCCGTCGTGAACATCTCGATCATCGTTTCGTGTGCGGCTACGAGGAGGCGCTCGGCTACGCCATCAACGACGACGTGCCTGACAAGGATGGCATCAGCGCTGCGCTCGCGATCACCGAACTCGCCAGCGAACTCAAAGACCAAGGACTCACGCTGCTCGACCGGCTGGCCGAACTCCACGCCACTCACGGCATCCACGCCAACGGTCAGAGGGCCATCCGGTTCGAAGCCGGAGCCGGCGACAGCTCGATGCAAGAACTGGCCATGACGCATCTTCGTGGCCAGGGGCCGACCGAGATCGCGGGCACCATGCCGATTGCGGTGCACGACCTCGCACTCGGGGAAACCGGACTCCCGGCGACCAACGGACTGGTCTTCGAGTTCGCGGATGCCCGATTGGTGATTCGGCCAAGTGGTACCGAGCCCAAGATGAAGGTCTACGGCGAGGCGACGGCTCCGACCGGCGACAATGCGGCGGCTTCTCGCAGCGCAGCTCAGCGGCGACTGGGGGCCCTGCTCGACGATGCAGTTGCGATCGCCTGCGCGTTCGACGCCGATCCCGTCGACCCCGATGACGGAGCCACTCTCGAGGGCGCCAACCCCTCCCCTACCTACACCTCCCCGCGGGCGCGCGCCGAGGACCTCGCGCTGATCGTCCGCTGCATCGATCTCACGACCCTCGAGGGCGACGACACCGCCGCTCGTATCCGGGCGCTCTGTGCGCAGGCCCGTCGGCCCGATGTGGGCAACCCCACCCGCGGCCCCGTCGCCGCGGTCTGCGTCTACCCCGAGTTCGTTTCGCTCACCGCTGAGCTGCTCGCGGGCACGAGTGTCGAAACCGCAAGCGTCGCCGCCGGCTTTCCGGCCGGACTCGTGGCGTTGCCGGTGCGCCTCGCCGACATCCGCGACGCCGTTGCCCGGGGAGCCGACGAGGTCGATGTCGTCATCAACCGCTCCGCTCTTCTCAGCGGGCACCTCGACCAGGTGAGAGACGAACTGGCGGAGTTCCGGCTCGCCGCCGAAGGCGTGAAGCTGAAGGTGATCCTCGAGGTCGGGGAACTCGACGAACGACGGATCACCACCGCTGCCAACCTGTCGATGGAGGCGGGGGCCGACTTCATCAAGACGTCGACCGGCAAGGTGAGCGTGAACGCGACACCCGCGGCGGTGCGCACGATGGCGGAAGCCATCCGATTGTTCACCGACACCTCCGGCCGCGAAGTGGGACTCAAGATCGCAGGCGGTGTTCGCACCGCAGAGCAGGCGCTTCAGTACGTGGGCATCGTGCGCGACGTGCTCGGCGAACGGTGGCTCAGCCCCGACCTTCTGCGCTTCGGGGCATCGAGTCTGCTCGGCGCTGTGATCGCGGAGATGAACGACACCTCCAGCTGAGCGGGCGCCCCACGCCCCTCTCAGGGTTCGGAGATGGCCTCGATCACGATCGGCGGCGCCACGTAGGCCTCGTCGTCGATGCGCACCGCACCGATCAGATCCACACCGGCAAGTTCCGCCTCGGCCCGAGCGAAGCGCTGCTCGTCGTCGGCGTGGAGCTCGAGCACCGGTTGACCGGCCTGCACCTCGTCGCCCGGCCGGACTCGACACACGATGCCGGCGGTGGCGCTCACGTCGTCCTCCTTGCGGGCGCGACCGGCACCGAGATGCCACGCAGCCACGCCGACTCGACGGGCATCGACCCCTTGCACCACACCTGATCGTTGCGCTCGGATCTCCCGGCGAAATTCGGCAGTGGCCAGACCAGCCGACAGATCGCCACCCTGTGCGGCGACCATCGCCTCGAAGGTTTCCATCGCGGCTCCCGAGGCCAACACGTCGGCCGGAACGGCATCGAGGCCGGCCAGGCGCACCATGTCGTCGGCCAGCGCCAACGACAGCTCGACGACATCGCTCGGCCCTCCTCCAGCGAGCACGTCCATCGCTTCCGCGACTTCGAGCCCGTTGCCGACCGCGTGCCCGAGCACGTGGTCCATGCGGGTGACCAGGGCCGACGTCGCCACACCGTGGGCCTGGCCGAGCCGCACCATCGTGCGGGCCAATGCGTCGGCTGATGCCAGGTCACCCATGAAGGCACCGGCCCCGACCTTCACGTCGAGCGTCAGACCCCGGGTGCCTTCGGCGATCTTCTTCGACATGATCGAGCTGGCGATCAGCGGAATCGATTCGACGGTGCCGGTCACATCACGAAGGGCGTAAAGCTTGCGGTCGGCCGGAGCAAGGGCCGCCGATGCTCCGGCGATCACTGCGCCGACTGTGTTGAGCTGGTTCCGCATCTGGTCGAGCGACATCTCGGGTCGCCAGCCCTGGATTGCTTCCATCTTGTCCAACGTGCCACCGGTGTGGCCCAGCCCCCGACCGGAGAGCTGGGGAACTGCGGCGCCGCATGCGGCCAGCAGCGGCACGACAATCAGCGAGATCTTGTCGCCGACGCCGCCCGTGGAGTGCTTGTCGACGGTCGGCCGATCGACCGACGAGAGATCCAACCGGTCACCGGAGTCGATCATCGCCCCGGTCCATCGGGCCACTTCCTCATCGTCCATTCCGTTGAGGAAGATGGCCATGACCAGCGCCGCGGCCTGCTCGTCGGCGATCTGGGAACCCTCGGCGTAGGTGCTGATGAACCAGTCGATCTGCTCGTCGGTCAGCCGACCACCGTCGCGCTTGGCGACGATCACATCGTGTGCTCGCATCAGTCCTCCGTGGTCGCGGCGTCGGTCGAGTGGGCCCCGAGTTCGTCGGCGTCGAACGCCCCGGGCAGGAGCGCGCCAAGCCGCTGCGGCTCCGGTTCGGCATCGATGAGCATGTCGGGGCCACCGTGCTCCAGCAGCACCTGGCGGCATCGTCCGCAGGGCGTGAGCAGCCGACCGGCGGGGTCGGTGACGGAGACCGCAACCAGCGTCGTCTCTCCAGCGCGGCGCAGGGCAGAGGCGAGCCCGCACTCGGCACACAGCGTGAGGCCGAAGGAGGCGTTCTCCACGTTGCATCCGCTGATGACGATCCCGTTTGCTGTGAGCCCGGCGGCACCCACCGGAAAGTGGCTGTAGGGCGCATACGCCGACGCGGCAGCTTCAGTCGCCGAGGAGCGGAGCGCACGCCAGTCAGGCTCAAGGTCAGCCATGACTGCCCGGAATCGGTCGATCACTCAGCATCTCGTCGCTCCGTCGGTGGGGCTGTCCAAAATAATCGTCACTGACCGGGGCATGGTCGCACAGGGCCGAAGGTCCTCGCCGGAGGGGGGATCCACCGTCCGGGACTTGTCGTCGAGGACTCGCGTCGGCGACCGTGGTTCGCTGACCATCGCGGCAGTGGCGTAGCGGAGATTCGTTTGGACGCATTCTTCATCAGTTTCGGAGTCATCTTCCTGGCGGAGTTGGGCGACAAAAGTCAGTTGATGGCCCTCGCGTTCGCGGCGCGGTATCGAGCCACGACGATTCTCGCGGCGATCACGGCCGCAACGACTCTGGCTCACTTCTTCAGCGTCCTGGTCGGCTCGGCCATCGGCAACGCTCTCCCGACGCGGCTCATGTCGACACTGGCTGGAATCGCCTTTCTGGGCTTCGCCGCCTGGACGCTGCGCGGCGACGCACTCGACGACGACGACGCCGCTCGAGTCGAGAGGTCGACCCGGTCCGTGTTTCTCGCGGTAGGCGTGGCGTTCTTCCTGGCCGAGCTCGGCGACAAGACAATGCTTGCGACAATCACCCTGGCCGCCGACAACGGCTTCGTCGGCACCTGGACCGGGTCGACGGCCGGCATGGTGGCGGCCGACGCCCTCGCGATCGTTGTCGGGCACCGCCTGGGAACACGGCTGCCGGACAAGGCGATCAGGGTGGGCGCAGCTGCCACATTTGTCGTGTTCGGAATATGGCTCGTCATCGAAGGGCTCCGCTGAAGCAGCCGAGCCGCCGATCTTCACTGGCAACCGGCATCTGGAAGTGATCTCGACGTCGACTCCGAAACAGGAGCGATGCGATAATCTCCCGCGATGTCTTCGCGCTCACCTACGCCCCTCGGCTACACCGCTCGGGCGACCCTGAACAACGAGGTGGTCGCCCAGTCGAATTCGGCACAACGCGTCGATGTGGTCGGGGCCGCGCCGCAGTTGTGGTTCCCTCGCAGCGACGTCGCACCCGACGCGACCAAAGAAGCTGATGGCAGTTGGTCAGAGGGAGCCGACGACTTGGCCGGGTTCGTTTCGTTCGACCACGAGACAGTCCGGCTCGAGATCGTTGACGCCGTCGACGGCAGCGACGAGCGAGACATCACCACCAAACGTTTTCCGAACTGGGGCGATGCTGCTGACTTGATCGAAGTCCTCGACGTCCAGCCCGAGAGCGGCCACCGATACCGAAGTGTGGCCCGCAGCGATTGGCGTCGACCCATCGTTGAAGGCAGCCAGATCCTCGGGCAGACGATGGTTGCGGCGTCGAGACACGCCCCTGGCCGGCGTGTTGTCTCGGCCTCCATGCTCTTCATCCGTGCCGCCGACGCGGCCACGCCGTACGACATCGGACTCGAACAGGTCACCGGCGGCCGCACTTTCACCTCGCTACGAGCGGAGGCAACTCAGGCCGACCGCACGTGCGCATTCGGCACCGTCCTGCTCGACACCACCGCCCCCGATGTGATCCGCCATGGCGACCCGGCCCCGAACGTGACCGGCCCGTACGACTCGACGCCCTACGACATGGCGGTGACCGGACGAGACCTGCGAATCGTCGATGACGCGTACACCGGCGACCCCGACGCACCGGTCGGCCCGCCCGAGCTCAGCACGTGGGTCAAGTTTCGCGACGTCCCCGACGACCCGCCGATCCATGCCGGCCTCCTCGCCCAGTTCGCCGGCCACATGCCGATCGCAGCCGCGTTGCGACCTCATGCCGGCATCGGCCAGGACCAGGCGCACCGCTCGCTCTCCACCGCCATCAACGCGATCTCTCTCTCGATTCACCGAGAAGTGAGGGCAGATCGCTGGATGCACTACCACCACCGCTCGACGTTCGCCGGCGACGGCATGACGCACGCCGAGTGCCGGGTCTACGACGAGGACGGCGACCTGCTCGCGTCGTTCACCGTCGAGGCGATGGTCCGGAGCTTCGCCGAACCGGCATCGCCGGGCGACTATCGGAGTTCGATGTGAGCCTGACCGCCGCCCGCGGGCCGCTGGGATCCGACCCCGCCGGTCGGTTCTCGTCGCCACTCCCGAGGGATGTCGTGTTCGTCGAACCGCATTCTCGTCGCATCCAGGCCCTACGCGGCGACGACCTCGTGATCGATACCGAGGCCGCGCTCATGGTGCACCGCGTCGGCCGACCGCTCTCGTATGTGTTTCCGGCCGAGTTGGTCGTGGACCTCCCCCACGCGCCCGAGCCGGAGGCACCGGGCTACGTCCACGTGCCGTGGGACGCCGTCGACACGTGGATCGAGGAGGGGCGCCGGCTCGTGCACTACCCGCCGAACCCGTACCACCGCGTCGACTGCCGTCCGACGCGACGCCGACTCCGGGTGACCGTCGCCGGGACGACGCTCGTCGACACCGACGAGACGGTCGTCCTCTTCGAGACCTCGCTGGAGCCCAGGCTCTACGTCGACCCGGCGGCCGTGCGGATCGACCTGCTGCGCCGATCGACCACAACCTCGTACTGCAACTACAAGGGCGACGCCACCTACTGGTCGGCCCACGTTGACGACACGGTCGTCGAGGACGTCGCCTGGAGCTATGACGACCCCCTGCCCGAGAGCCTCCCGATCGCCGGCCTCCTGAGCTTCGACCCGGGGCGGGCCGACGTGTCGGCCGAACTCCCCCCGAGCTGACACGCCGCCGGCCAGCGACCGCACTCAGGTCAGGAACGGGGGCCTGCGGCCCGACCACGGCCGGGTCGCCTCGAGTTGGGCCGAGAGCCGGAGAAGGGTCGTTTCCTCCAGGTGGCGACCGACCAGCTGAATGCCGATGGGAAGCCCCGTCGAGTGGGTCTCGAGGGGAAGACTGAACGCTGGCTGGCCCGAGATGTTGAACGGCTGCGCGAAGTTGGGGAACCCCATGAAGGTGGTGAGGTGTTCGTCAGGACTCTGATCCCACGGAGCGAAGTCGATCGACGGGGCGACGATTCCACACGTCGGGGTGACGAGCACATCGATGTCGTCCCAGAACCTCGAGAAGGCACGGGTCGCCTCGCGGCAGCGGTCGACCCAACGGGAATGGTCGAGGGCGGTCAGCGTGCCGAGTCGCCCGAGAAGCGGACGATTGCGGGGCTCGAGGGCGTCGACGTCATCGGGCGCGACGAGGCCGGCCATGCCGGGCACCCCGGCGACGCCGTCCGCCGCGACAAGGATGGTCATCCAATCCGGTGTCGCCTCGATCACGAGATGGCCGAGAGCCTCGAGCAACTCGCCGGTGGAGCGAGCCGCATCGGCACACTCCGGATCGACCTCCCCCA
>CALKOE010000467.1 GCA_938091985.1 uncultured Acidimicrobiales bacterium
TTCGTGTTTTTCAGTACCCTTTCACCAAGCCAAATCACGGAGAATCCCATGACCACCCAGGCAGAACAGAACATGCCGTTCGAGAAGTACCGGCCGTATCCCGCGGTCGAGCTTCCCGATCGCACATGGCCGGGTCGACGCATCGAGTCGGCCCCGATCTGGTGCTCGGTCGATCTTCGTGACGGCAACCAGGCACTCGTCGATCCGATGGACTCCACGCGCAAGCGCCGCATGTGGGACCTGCTCGTCCAGATGGGCTTCAAGGAGATCGAGGTCGGATTCCCTGCGGCGTCGCAGACCGATTTCGACTTCGTTCGTGAGCTGATCGAGGGCGGGTTGATTCCCAACGACGTGACGATCCAGGTGCTCACTCAGGCTCGCAAGGATCTGATCGACCGCACCTTCGAGGCCATCGAGGGCGCACCGAGCGCGATCGTGCACCTCTACAACTCCACGTCCACCACTCAGCGCCGGGTCGTGTTCGGGCTCGACCGCCAGGGCATCGTCGACGTCGCCGTCAACGGCGCCAAGATCTGCATGGAAGGGCTCGAGCGGTCGAGCGCTCCCGAGTCCATCCGCTGGGAGTACTCGCCCGAGAGCTACACGGGAACCGAGCCCGATTTCGCCATCGAAGTGTGCGAAGCCGTCATGGACGTCTTCCAGCCGACGGTCGAGCGGCCGTTGATCCTGAACCTTCCGGCCACGGTCGAGATGTCGACGCCCAACCTCTATGCCGACCTGATCGAGCGATTCGATCGCGACATCAAGAACCGCGACACCGTGCTGTTGTCGTTGCATCCCCACAACGACCGGGGCACCGCAGTGGCGGCCGCGGAGTTGGGTCTCATGGCCGGCGCCGACCGCGTCGAGGGCACCTTGTTCGGCAACGGTGAGCGCACCGGCAATGTCGACGTCGTCACCATCGGTCTGAACCTGTTCACCCAGGGCGTCGACCCGAAGCTCGACATGAGCGACATCGACGAGATGCGGCGGGTCTATGAGTTCTCCAACCGGATGAACGTCGACCCTCGCCACCCCTACGTCGGCGACCTCGTCTACACGGCGTTCTCCGGAAGCCATCAGGACGCCATCAAGAAGGGCATGGCCGACATCTACGACGTGCAGCCGGGCGAAGCCCTGGTCGGCAACTACGACTCGTGGGACGTTCCCTACCTGCCCGTGGATCCCCGCCATCTCGGTCGGAGCTACGAGGCCGTGATCAGGGTCAACAGCCAATCCGGCAAGGGCGGCGTGTCCTACGTGTTGCTGCACGAATACGGTCTCGATCTGCCCCGTGGTCTGCAGGTCGACTTCTCGAAGAAGATCCAGAAGGTGGCCGAGGAGTCGGGCACCGAGATCACCTCATATGAGATTCACCGCCGGTTCATGGGCGGCTACGTGGAGCCCGAGAACCGTACGGTCGAGATCATCGGCCACCGCGCGACGAGCGACACGATCGACAGCGGGATCACGACGCTCGAGGCGAAGATGATCGTCGACGGCGAAGAGCGCATGATCACCGGCGAGGGCAACGGTCCGATCGATGCCTTCGTCAACGGCCTGACCGAAGCCGGCCTGTTCGACGGCAAGATCGCCGACTACACCGAACACACGATGGGTGCGGGTTCCGATGCAACCGCCGCGGCGTATGTCGCAGTCGATGCCGGCGCTCGCGATGTCGTGTGGGGTGTGGGGCTTCACGAGTCGATCGTGTCGGCCTCGCTGCGGGCGATCGTGTCGGCCGTGAATCACATGCGCTAGCGGTCGCGCACTCGCATCACTGAGTCGAGGGCGACCGAGGCGACAAGAAGCCCGTCGGGGCGGTACCAGTTGGCCAGGCTGAGCGATCGGCCGTTGGCTGCCGATGGCGTGTCGACATCGAGCAGGTGCCAGCCCGCGATGTCGACCGGATGATGGAACCACACGGTGAAGTCGAGTCCGAACGACATCACGGTGCCGACATCCACGATCGATCGGCCCTCGATCGGCCGCCACGCGGACGCGACGAGAAACAGGTCGCTCGCCATGGTCAGCATCGCAGGGTTGACGACGGCGTCATTGGTGGGCGTGCCGGGCGCCCGCATCCAGTGGCGTTGGAGCGACGGGGCCGCGGCGTGGCCGTGGATCGGTGGCGTGTTGAGATCGATGGACTCGAATCCGGCCCCGCGAACGGCGAGTTCATCGTCGGGTGGTGCCACCGCGGGCATCGTGTGTTGATGTCCGAGGTCGGTGTCGTCAGGGGAGTGGAAGACGACGGTGGTGGTGGCGATCAGATCCTCGCCCGAGTGGGTCTCGACCCGGCGGTCGGCGAAGGTGTTGGAGTCGGAGACGATCGCGACGGTGTGGCGAATCGGCTCGTGAGGCGGGGCCGGTCGCAGGAACCGGATCCGTACCGAGCGGGGCACCTTGTCCTCGATGGTTTCGGCCGCCGCAACGAGGGCCTGGGCGCCCACGATCCCACCGAAGACCCAGGTCGCTTTCGGCATGACAAGGCCCGAGCCGACCCATGAGGTCGCATCCGTTCGTTCGAGCCGCAGCCCGGCGAGGAGATCGGCCGGGCGGCTGATGTGTTGCGAACTCAGCGCTCCTCCCGGCGATAGGCGAGCCCAAGGCCCGCAGGCGCCGGAGATGGCTGGTTTCGGGCGCGATACGAGATGACCACCAGCACGATCACGGTCATCAGGTAGGGCGTCATCGAGACGAGCGTGCCCGACACGTTGATGTCGAAGAAGCCGAGGCGGGTCTGCAGTGCAAGCGTGAGGCCGAACAACACGGCGCCCAGCGCGACTCGGCCCGGGCGCCACGCTCCGAAGATCACGAGCGCGACGGCGATCCAACCGCGGCCGGCGGTGACACCCTCGTTCCACGACGTGCCGAGAAGGGTGTTGGTCAGATAGGCGCCGGACATTCCGGCAAGAGCGCCACCGGCGGCGATCGCGCCGACTCGGATGGCCGCCACGCTGTGGCCGGCGGCGTCGGCAGTCGATGCGCTCTCTCCTGCCGCTCTGATTCCGAGCCCGAGGCTGGTGCGAGACAGCACCCACCAGGTCGCAACGCCGAGCGCGACGGCGAGGTAGCTCACCGGAGTGGCGGCGAAGATCGTCTCGCCCACCCAGGGGATATCGGTCAGCACGGGTAGGTCGACTTCGCCGAAGTGAGCACGTCGGGGATCGCCGGTGTAGTCCGACCCGATGAAGTCGGCCAGACCGAGGCCGAGGATGGTGAGAGCAAGTCCGCTCACGACCTGATCGGCGCCGAGTCCCACGGCCGCGAGCGCGTGGACCAGCGAGATGATCGCCCCACAGATCGCTCCGACCAAGAGTCCCATCCAGGGAGATCCCGATGCGGCGCCGCCGATGTAGCCGGTGACCGCACCGATGGCCATCATCCCTTCGACGCCGAGGTTGAGCACCCCTGCCTTCTCGGTGATGGTCTCGCCGAGCGCAGCGAGATAGAGCAGCGTGCCGAATTGGATCGCGGCGACGACCAACCCGATGATCGCGTCCTCGCTGAATGTGATTGCGAGAATCATGCGACCACCTTCCGGTCGACCATCTGGATCCGGTAGTTGGAGAGGACCCCGGCGCCGATGGCCCCGAACAGGATGAGCGCTTGGAGAATCGACGCCACCGCGGACGACACGCCGATCGATTGGATGCTCAAGCCGCCGACCTGGACTGCGCCGAAGGCGACGGCAACCAGGGCCACGCCGCTCGGGCGCATCAGGGCGAGGGCGGCGACGATGATGCCGGCGAACCCGAAGCCGTTGGACAGGTTCTCGTTGAGTCTGGTGGCGGTGCCCGACAACTCGATTCCGCCGGCGAACCCGGCGACGCCGCCTGAGAGGAGCATCACGCCGAGCACCTTTCGACGCATCGAGATGCCGGCATACGCGGCGGTCTTGGGTGACGAACCGGCAATCCGGAGTTCGTAGCCCCACACGCTTCGGCTGCTGAACCACGCGAAGACGACGATGACCGCGAACGCGATCAGGACCCCGAGGTGTACTCGCTCCCAGATGTTGCCGAGCCCGGCCTGGTCCGGTCGCGCTTCGATCTGCGGGAACGAGAACCCTTCCGGATCCTTCCATGGGCCCTGCTGGAGATAGACGACGAGCCGAATCGCTACCTCGTTGAGCATCAACGTGGTGATGATCTCGCTGACACCCAGCTCAGCTCGAGCAAGGCCCGGGCCCGCCGCCCACAGGGCGCCGCCGACGACGGCTCCGAGCAGCATTGCCACGAGGAGGATCGGGCCGGGGAGGTCGGGAAACACCCGGCCGCCGAAGGTCGCCGCGGTGGCGCCGAACATGATCTGGCCCTCTGCGCCGATGTTCCACAGTCCCATCGTTGCGGCGATGCTGACTGCCAGACCGGCGAGGGCGAGGGGTGTGGCCCGGTTGAGCGTCGCGCTGATGACGTCCTTCGAGCCGAGGCTGCGTTCGAACATCCGCTTGTAGACGTCGATGACCGGATCGCCGGCGATCGAGAGCAGGATCGCCCCGAGAAGGAGCGCGAAGACGAGTCCGGCAAGGAATGCGAGGGGTTGCCCACCCCTGGTGGGCGTTTCCCGGCGGGCGAGGACCAGGCGTTTCACACCGTCGATCCCATCATTGCTTCGCCGATTTCGGTGCGGCTCGCGTCGCGGGCGTCGAACTCGGCGACAATTCGTCCCTCGACCATGACCGCGATGCGATCGGCGAGGGCGAGGAGCTCGTCGAGATCTTCCGACACCATGAGCACACCGGTGCCGAGGTCGCGTTGGGCGAGCAGAAGGCGTTGGATTGCTCGCACGCCCGCCACGTCGAGCCCTCGAGTGGGCTGCGATGCGACCACGACGTCGGGTTGACCGGCGAGCTCGCGGCCGAGGAGCAGTCGTTGGAGGTTGCCGCCGGAGAGTGAAGCGAGCGGGAGATCCCGTCGAGCGATCTTGACCTCGAAGTCGCGCACGATCTGATCGCTGAGATCGCGGGCTGCCGGCCAATTGAGGAATGGCCCGCGTCGAAGTGTGCGATAGGCCCGCATGACCGCGTTTTCTGCGACCGGGAGTTTGGGGGCCAAGCCGACGCCGAGGCGATCCTCCGGTACGTAGGCGAGGCCGGCCGCGAAGCGATCCTGAGGTGGCGCGGTGGTGACATCTTGGCCCATCACCCTGATCGTGCCGCTCGTGACCGGCTCGAGTCCGGCGATGGCGTCGGCGAGTGCGCGCTGACCGTTTCCGGCGACGCCCGCGATCCCGACGATCTCGCCGGCTCGGACCTCGAGGGTGACGTCGTCGACAGCAGTGAGCCCACGACTGTCGTGCACGGTCAGACCCTCGATCGACATGGAGATCTCACCGGTCACCCCGACGCGAGCGGCGGCTGGGGCTGCCTCGACCTCGCCGACCATGAGGGACGCGAGTTCGCCCGCGTCGACCTCGGCGATCGGGACTGATGCAGCGACGGTCTTCCCGCCTCGCAGAACGGTGGCCTCATCGCAGAAGGACGTGACCTCGTCGAGCTTGTGGCTGATGAAGATGATCGACCGCTCGTCTTCGACCATCCGACGCAGCACGTTGCCGAGTTCGACGGCCTCCTGTGGGGTCAAGACCGCCGTCGGTTCGTCGAGGATCAGCACTCGGGCGTCGCGCCACAGCGCTTTGAGGATCTCGACCCGTTGACGTTCGCCCATGCTCAGCTGCCACACGGGGCGGTTCGGCTCGGCATGGAACCCGAACCGTTCGGCGAGTTCGCCCACTGCGGTTGAGATCGCGGAACGATTGACGACGCGTGGCGCCGCGCCGAGCACGACGTTTTCGGCCACGGAGAAGGTCGGCACGAGGCGGAACTCCTGGTGGACCATGCCGATTCCGGCAGCGATCGAATCTGCCGGAGAGGAGAATCGTTGCTCAGCGCCGTGGATTCGCACCGCGCCCTCGTCGGGGCGGTAGACCCCGGCGAGACAGTTCATGAGGGTGGTTTTGCCGGCGCCGTTCTCGCCGAGAACGGCGTGCACCGTGCCGGGGCGAACCGTGAGGCTCGCCCCGGCATTGGCGATTACGCCAGGAAAGCGTT
>CALKOE010000468.1 GCA_938091985.1 uncultured Acidimicrobiales bacterium
GTGGAGGCGGTTGGGTCGCCCTTGCCAGAACTCGACCGAATGCGGGCGCACGAGATAGCCACCCCAATGTGGGGGACGCGGCACATCATCGGGGAATCGCCGGATCACTTCGGCCTCGGCCTCTTCGAGCTCCGTACGAGATCTGATCTCGGCCGACTGCTCACTCGCCCACGCGCCGACCTGCGCGCCACGTGGTCGCGACGCGAAATATGCGTCCGACTCATCCTCGGGCAGATGCTCGACCGAGCCGACAACCCGGATCTGTCGTTCGATCTCGCGCCACACGAAGGTCAGCGCGGCTCGACCGGAAGCTGCAAGCTCGCGTCCCTTGGCCGAGTTGCGATTGGTGTGAAAGACGAACCCTCGTTCATCGGCCCCTTTCACGAGCACTGCCCTCGACGAGGGCCAGCCATCGCCGCTCACGGTGGCCAGAGTCGCCAGGTTCGCATCGAACGGATTCGTCGACGCCCACGCCTCGAACCATGCGTCGAACTGCCGCATGGGCGTGGCGGCAAGGTCGGCTTCGTTGAGGCCCGCAAGGCCGTACTGTTCGCGCATCGCTGCGAGGTCCATGTAGTCAGCCTACGGTGCGGCCGTGGAGCCACCGAAGCCCATCCTCGTCGCCGCCGGCGGCATCGCCGGCGCCGGTTTGCGTTGGGCGGCACTGGACCTCACCGACCAGGCAATCTGGGCGCTCATCGCCGTGAATGCGCTCGGGGGCTTCCTTCTCGGCTTGGTGGTCCATGGGTTGTTGCGGGGCAGCAGAGCCCGCCGACTCCTGCTCGGAGTGGGCTTCTGCGGTTCGTTCACCACCTTCTCGACCTTCGCGGTCGAGGTCGCCCGTGATCTCGATGCCGGCTCCCAGGGCGATGCGGCACTCACGGTGATCGCAAGCCTCGGCGTCGGGCTGTTGGCCGCCGGGCTCGGTGCCGCGACAGGGCGGACGAGCGCGTGATCGTCGTGGGGTTCCTCGTCGCCGCCGCAGCGGGAACGCTCGTGCGTTGGCAGGCCACCGAACGACTTCCGCGCCCAGCGGGCACGTTCTTCGTGAACCTGGTCGGTGCGGCGCTTCTCGGATGGCTCAGCGGATCTTCGGAGGCCACACAGACAGTCATCGGCGTCGCGGCGATCGGATCGTTGACAACCTTCTCGACGCTGCTTGTCGAGCTCCTCGATCTCTGGTCGTCTCGACGGCTCCTGGCCGTGGGCTACGGACTCGCGACCGTGATCGGCGGCGTGGGTGTCGCGTGGATCGGTCTCACGTTGGGCTGAACGGCCCTTCACCCTCCGCGATTACCGCGCTACTTTTGGGAGTCGGATATGTCGACACCTCACCGCCGCTGGGGCCTTTGGGTCCTCGTCCTCCTGCTCGTCCCTGGCGCCATGTGGGCGAGCGGTGTCCGACCCAACGAGCTCCCCGGAAATGCCACCACCTCGCCGTCGTGGGACCCGGGCCGCCTCCTCGACGACGACTACTACCGCGAGATCGACACCTGGCTCGCCGACCGCACTCCCTCGCAAGACGCCGGTTTGTGGGCTCGCTATCAGCTCGACTACCGACTGCTCGGCGACGCGAGCAACCAGGCGGTCGCCGTCGGCGATGACGGTTGGCTCTTCTCTCGCTCGTTCACCGACGTGAGCTGCGAAACCCTCGATGCGATTGTCGCTCCCCGTGTCCCGGACGGCGCCGAGAACGCCTTCACCTATCTCGTTCCCCTCACCAAGGCGTACTGGCTCGACGATCTTCTCGAGCCGCACGACCGGCCTCCTGCGTGCAGCAACGCCGCCCGGGAGCGTCTCCGAGCCACGCTGCGCGACGATCCTCAGGGGTTCGATGTCAACGCTGCGATCGACGACGACCCGCTCGGCGCGTTCTATCCACGCGACCCACATTGGGGTCCGCAGGGACGCGTCCGCGTCGCGGAGGCGCTCATCGAGCGGTTCTCTCCCGGGCTATGGGAGCCGGATGCGGTCGTGTCCCAGCCTGAGGAGGTCGTGCAGGGCATGACCAGGTTCCTGGGGAGCAACGACATCGACACGATCATGGGCACGGCGATCGAACGCGACGTCGAGCTGACCATCGAAAAACAGACCTTCGGGTTGGGCCTGCTGATCTGGCAACGATCGACCGTTGCCGATGGGGCGGTGATCCCCGGGACCACCTACATGTTCGGTGACTCTCAGGGCGCCAGCATCGTCCCCTACATCGATCAGTACTTCGAGGAGCTGATCTTCGTCGGCTGGCTCCGCGCCCAAGTCGCGCCGCTGCCCATGGACAACCTTCCCGCTCCTGATCGCGTGATCGTCGAAGCGATCGATCAGTGGGCCGACGAGGTCTTCACCACCCCGGCCATCAAGGACGTGACCGACCGGCTGCCGTCGGGTCAGTCCTGACCGACCTCAGCGCGGCGAGCGACACACCAGATGCCCGCACCCGCGCGTGAAGCATCCGCAACCCACTCACCGGGCACCGCATCGACCACGGCCTCGGGCGAAAGGTGGATGGGCGTGGCCTCGCCGACGGTATTCACCCACACCAAAGCGCCGCCGGGCGCGAGTACCCGATCGACCTCGGCGGGGAAGAGCAACATGTTGAGCAGGACCAGCACGTCGACCGACCGGTCGGCGAGGGGAAGCTGACTCGCATCGGCACGGGTCCACGGAGCAAGGCCGGGTGGTGCTTGGGCGAGCATGCCGGCCGAGAGATCAATCGCCGCGTGGACGGGCCGGAATCGGGCGATCACCTTCGTGCCGATGCCGGTACCGGCGCCGAGTTCCACGAGCACGCCAGCGGGAAGATCTGACCGCTGGAGCGCGTCCTCGAGCGCAATGAGCCGCTCGGCCACGTCGTGCCGGTGCCATTCCCCGGCCATCGAGTCGAACAGCGTCTGCACTGCCTCAGCGTCGGCGGCGGCGAATTCGCCGCCGGCTGCCATCTCGTTGGTGACCGTCCGCATCGGGTGGTCGTGATGTGTCGGTTCGAGCGGCTCGACCGCGTAGACGGGGTCGAGGTGACGCACGCGACCGGCCATGTCAGCCAGGGGCCGGGATCTCGGTCATGTCGCCCAGGTACGGAAGGAGCACCTCGGGCATGCGGACCGAGCCGTCGGCCTGACGGTACGTCTCGATGATGGCTGCCCAGACCCGCGGGACAGCGAGGCCCGACCCGTTGAGGCTGTGCACGAATCGGGTGCCCTTCTCGCCCTCGGGCCGGTAACGAATGTTGGCTCGTCGCGCCTGGTAGTCGGTGCACCACGAGACCGAGGAGACCTCGAGCCAACGATCGGCGCCGGGAGCGAAGACTTCGATGTCGTAGGTGCGAGAGCCAGCGCCGCTGATGTCGCCGCACGCGAGATCGAGCACCCGATGGGCGAGCCCGAGGTCACGAATCGCGCCCTCGGCCCTGGCCAGGATCTCCATGTGCATGTCGGGGGCCTGCTCGGGCGTGCAGAACGAATAGAGCTCGACCTTGTCGAACTCGTGGACGCGAAGCAGGCCCCGCGTGTCGCGACCCGCCGAACCGGCCTCGCGACGAAAGCAAGAGGTGTGGGCCATGAGCCGCATCGGTAGCTCGGACTCGTCGAGGATCTCGCCCGCAACCATCGAGGTGAGCGGCACTTCGGCAGTAGGGATCGCCCAGAGGTCGTCGCGCTCGAGGTGGTAGGCGTCGTCGGAGAACTTCGGCAGATGACCGGTGCCGATCATCGTCTCGGTCTTCACGACGGTGGGAGGGCGCACCTCTTCGAATGCATCGCGATTGCGGTCGAGTCCGTAGGCGATCAGCGCACGCAGGAGCCGGGCGCCTGCGCCGCGATACATCACGAACATCGAACCCGACATGCGCACCGCTCGATCGACGTCGAGAATGCCGAGCTGCTCGGCCACATCCCAGTGGGGCACCTTCTGGTGGTCGGCATAGCTACCCGGATCGAAGTTCTCGACCCGCAGCTCGATGTTGTCGTCCTCGGTGAGACCGTCGGGCGCCTCGGGTGAGGGCATGTTGGACACGTTGAGCAGAAGCGAACGGATCTGCCCGGCCAGCTCATCGGCCTCATCCGTCAGCGCCTTCTCGCGATCGCCGAGCTCACGGCTCTTCGTCTGGAGATCGGCGGCTTCATCGGCCTTGCCGTCTTTGTGGAGCGCACCGACCTGCTTGGAGATCTGCTTCACCTCGGCCCTGATGTCGTCGCGTTCGGTGCCGATCGCCCGAACCCGGGAATCGAGCTGGAGGACCTCGTCGATCGACGTGGTGGACTCACCCCGACGCGCGATGGCCGTCTTCACGGCCTCCGGATCGGTACGAATCAGCTTGATGTCGAGCATGCGAGAACGGTACCCGTTCGGTCAGCTGCCACAGCGACAAATTGCCAG
>CALKOE010000469.1 GCA_938091985.1 uncultured Acidimicrobiales bacterium
CGTAGAGGTGCCGACCGGGCACGCCGACTTTCCGGGCGAGCTCTTGGGCACACCCCGCTCTTGGGCGGACCGGAAGTACAACATCGTCCACTGGACCACCCAGGAACGTGGCGGCCACTTCGCAGCGTTCGAACAGCCCGATGCGTTTGCTTCTGACCTTTGGGCGTTTGGTCGGCTCTTCCGGGGGTGAACGCGGCGTCGCCTACCATCCGGCAACGAACAACCATGACTGTGAACCATCTCGACACGACGCGGCATCCGATCGCCGACGACAGCTACGTCGCGGCATGTCGTGATCGCTTCGACCGCGACGGCGCGCTCGTGCTCCGCGGATTCGCAACGGACGCGGCGATCGCCCGGGTCGTGGCCCGGTCGCTGCCACGCGAAGCCGACGCGTTCTACGCGGACAAGACCCACAACGTCTACCTCACGGACCCGGACCCGGAACTTGGTTCCCACCACCCGTACAACCGGCAGGTTGTCAGCACGAAGGGCCTCATCGCCGACGACGAGGTCCCCGCAGACTCGCCGCTCCGCGAGATCTACGACGACATGTCATTCCGTTCGTTCCTCTGCAGCGTTCTCGGTATCGAGGAAGTGCATCCATACGCCGACGAGTTGTCGTCGGTCAACGTCCACTTCGCGGCCGCCGGAATGGAGCTCGGCTGGCACTTCGACAACTCGTCGTTTGCGGTGACCATGCTCCTGCAGGCCCCGGAGGGGGGAGGCCACTTCGAGTTTGTCTCGGCGGTCCGCGACGCCGACAACGACGACATGGCGTTCGAACGTGTCGGCAAGATCCTCGACGGGAGCGAAGCCGTCGAGAGGCTGGAGTTTGAACCAGGCGACCTCGTGCTGTTCCGCGGTCGCAACGCCATGCACCGGGTCACACCCACGGTCGGCGACACGACCCGCATCCTCGTTGTCTTCGCCTTCAACGATCGCCCTGGCGTTGCGCTCTCCGAGTCCGCGCTCGAGACGTTCTACGGTCGTCGGAGCTGAGCGCACCGGTGCACGGACGCACTCGTCAGCTGCAGCTGGCGCAGGTACCGAGGAGATCGAGGCGGTGCGCAGTGGCGGTGAAGCCGGCTTGGCTGGCTGCGCGATGCAGCGCCTTGTCGAGGTTGGTCTCGGTGCGAGTGCCGAGCGAGAAGTCGATGACGTCGCCGCAGTTCGTGCAGATGAGGTGGTGGTGGTGCTCGGTGAGGTTTTCGGCGAGCTCGTAGCGGGCGAAGTCGTCGCTGGTCACGATGCGGGTGACGATGTCGGCTTCTTCCAGGGTGGTCAGGTTGCGGTAGACGGTGGACTGCGGAAGTGAATCTTCGGCCGCGACTATCTGGGTGATGGTGAGCGGGCCGTCGCCGGCTTGCAGTGCGGCGACAAGGCGTCGACGGCTGCTCGTGTAGCGCTGGTTGGTTCGTCGGAGGAGCGCGGCGGCCTCCTCGTCAAGCTCATCGTCGGTCATCAATTTCACGCTACCGCGGACTGGGAATGGCTGAGAAGGGGGCAGCTGCGCGCATATCAGTGGTCGTGATGTGGGTCGTCGAGGATCACGTTGTCGCCTACACGGATGAGCTGTCCGCTGAAGCCTTGTTGGAGGTGTTCTTCCGTGAGCACGGCGCTGGGTGGCCCGACGGCGATCGGGGTCGTGTCGAGGAGGAGGACCTGGTGGCATCGGCGGGCGTCGTCGAGGCTGTGGGTGGTCATCACGACCGTGCGCCCGGAGGCGACCTCCTCATCGATGACATCGAGGATGAGGGCGCGTGAAGCGAGGTCGAGTCCGTTCACTGGTTCGTCGAGGAGGAGGACGTCGCACTCCTGGGCCAGGCCCTGGGCGACGAGTACGCGCTGGCGTTGGCCACCGGAGAGGTCGTGAAACTGGCGAGAAGCGAGATCCGCGATTGCCATGCGGGCGAGCGCTCGGTCGATCGCGTCGCGGTCGGCGGGTCGAAAGCGACGGAGCAGGCCGACGGTGGGGTAGCGGGCCAGCGAGACCGTGTCGCGCACGGTGATCGGCAGGCTCTTGTCGACGTCGGTGGCCTGGAGAACCAGTGCCGGAGGGGGGCCGGTGACATGGGCCGTGCCGGTAGAGGGTTTGACTGTCCTCGCAATCGCGGCGAGCAGTGTGGACTTGCCGGAGCCGTTGGGTCCGATGACTGCCAGTGACGACCCCGCGGGCACCGTCAGGTCGACGCCGGACAGCGCGACGGCGTCGCCGTAGCGGACTTCGAGATTCTCGGCGGTGATCGCTGATGTCACGAGTTCAGCGTAGTTCCCATTGATTTGAAAATGATTCTCATTCCCACTTGTCTCCCAGTCAGGTGGTGTCTAAAGTGCAGAAATGATAATGAGTCTCAGTATTGGTGCAAACGGATGAGGCGCTCGCCGCTTCGAGTTCCGGCCGCGCTACTGGCCGGTGCCGCACTCGTGCTCGTCGGTTGCGGTGGTGACGACGGTTCCTCCGCTGGCGTTCCCGGCGGTGATCGTCCGACGGTGGTGGTGACCACCAACATCCTGGGCGACGTGGTCGAGAACCTCGTCGGTGACGAGCTGCGCGTTGTCACGATCATGCCGGTCGGGTCAGATCCACATGCCTTTCAGGCTTCGGCGCAGCAGGTCGCGCAGATCGGTGATGCCGACGGCCTGATCGTCAATGGCGCGGGATTCGAGGAGGGGCTCCTTGACGTGCTCGAGTCGGCTGAGAATGACGGAGTGCCGGTGTTCGAGGCCATCGAAGTCGTGGAGACCATCGCGTTCGGCGCTGGTAGCCACGACGATCACGACGAAGAGGGTGAGCACGACGATCACGAGGGCGTGGATCCGCACTTCTTCACCGACCCTGCCCGGATGGCGCGGGCTGCGGACGGGATCGTTGCGTTCCTGATCGCCAATGTCGATGGCGTCGACGTCACCGCATTAGAGGCCAACGCAGCGTCCTACGTTGCGCGGCTCGAGTCGCTCGACGACGATGTCGAGGCGCTCCTGGGAGCGATTCCACCGGCGCGGCGGGTGCTGGTGACCAACCACGAGGTCTTCGGCTACTTCGCTGATCGATACGGGTTCGAAGTCGCCGGCACCATCATCCCGAGTGGCTCCACTGCCGACGCCGCTAGCGCCCAGGCACTGGCTGAGCTGGCCGAGTTGATCGAACGCGAGGGAGTGCCGGCGATCTTTGCCGACACCTCTTCGTCAGGCGAGCTTGCCTCGACGCTGGCTGCTGAGGTCGGCGATACCGGCGTGGTCGAGTTGTTCTCCGAGTCGCTCGGATCCGACGGTTCGGACGGAGCAACGTACCTCGACATGATTCGCGTCAACGCAGAACGCATCTCCGACGCGCTCTCCGGCTGAGTCCAGGCCGCAGGATGGACTACGTATTCGACGCGTTCGAGCCGGCTTTCATGCAGCGGGCCCTCGTCGGCAGCCTCGTCGCTGTGATCGCAACATCGCTCGTCGGCACTTGGGTCGTGCTGCGGGGCCTCGCCTTCCTGGGCGACGCGCTCGCGCACGGTGTGATTCCGGGCATCGCTCTGGCCGTGTTGTGGGGGTTCAGTCCGATCATCGGCGCGTTTGCCGCGGCATTGGTGATGAGCGGTCTGGTGAGCGTCGTTTCGACCCGCACTGTGGTCCGCGAGGACACCGCCATTGGGTTGCTGTTCGTCGGGATGCTCTCATTGGGGATCGTGATCGTGTCGCGGGCCCAGTCGTTCTCGACCGAGGTCACTGCGCTGTTGTTCGGAGATGTTCTGGGGGTGACGGTCGGCGACATTCGCGCCCAGTTGGTCGCCACGGCCGTGGTCGGATTGGTCACGGTCGTGTTGTATCGACCCTTCCTCGCGCTCACGTTCAACCGGACGAAGGCCCAGACACTTGGCATGCGGCCCGGCCTCGCACAGACCGCGATGTTGGCCCTGCTGGCCTTGAGCATCGTGGCCAGCTTCCAGGCCATCGGCTCCTTGTTGGTGTTCGGTCTGCTGGTCGGACCGCCTGCAACCGCGTCGCTGCTCGTGCATCGCGTCCCGATCATCATGATGACCTCAGTGGCGTTTGGCGCAGCCGCCGTCGTCGCCGGGCTAGTTGTGAGTTTCCAACACGGCACTGCTGGCGGTGCCACCATCGCAGGGTTCAGTGTCCTGCAATTCTTCGTGGTCCTGATCGGTCGTGAGATGTTCGAGGCTCTTCGCGACACGAGTGGAAACACCCCGTCGAATGCACTTGCGACGTGAGCGCTCAGTCGTCGCCCACGGGTCCGAAGTCCTCCCACCGCGGTTCGATCCGAGGGGAAGACTCACTCGGTGCTTCGACGTCCTGAGCCGTTGTTGGGCTGGGCGAAGGGTCAGCGGTGGGCGCGGTCCCGTCGGTCGGGGCAGCAACCTCACCGGTCGCGGGGCGAAGAACTATGGCTGCGAGCGTTGTGGTGATCGGGACTGCGGCAACAAGACCGATCGACCCGCACAGCGTGCGCACGATCTCGACGGCAATGAGCTCGGAGTTCGCCAGCATGTCCAAGGGCTGATCCGAGACTGCGAACAACAAGATCAGCGGCATGCTGGCGCCCGCGTAGGCCAACAACAGCGTGTTCACCGTCGAGGCGATGTGGTCACGCCCGACCCGGATACCTGAGGCAACGAGTTCGGTGGTCGGTAGGTGTGGGCTGTGGCGTCGAAGCTCCGCAACCGTCGCGACCTGAGTGACCGTCACGTCGTCGAGTGCACCGAGCGCACCGATCACGGCGCCACCGAGCAGAAGTGCGCTGAGGTCGAGGTTCTCCGCGATGAACGGCAATATGAGCGACTCTTCGGTCGCGAATCCACTGAACTGGGCGAGCTCGAAGAACGTCCACGAGAGGCCGAGCGTCAGTCCCAGCGCGGCCAGCGTTCCGGCGAGCGCGACCGTTGTTGTGGGTGTGAATCCGTGGGTCAGATAGAGACTGATGAACGCGATCGCCGACGCCGCGACCACAGCTACCAGCAGCGGATCGTTCCCATCGAGCGCCGACGGTGCGACAAACGCGACCAAGACGACCAACGTGGCGGCCATCGCCACGAGGGCCAGCACGCCTCGGAATCGGCCGAGCCCGATCACGACGAGGGCGAACAGTCCGGCCAGCCACAGCAGCGGCATGCGCCGGTCTTGGTCGGCATAGAAGTAGAAGTTCGTCGAGTCTTCGTAGCCGAGGATGATCTGATCACCCACCGCGAATTCGGGGACCGATTGATCGAACATCAAGTTGATCTCCGGTAGAGCGACCACTGCGCCGGCCTCGGGACCTTCGTGCACGATGAGGGTCACCGTCCGACAGTCCTGCGGATTCTCATTAGTGGAGTAGCTGCACCGATGATCCCGCACTTCCTCCACGGTGGCGCTCAACCGGTCGGTGACCAGCCCGATCTCGTCAGCATTGGCGATCGCAGTTCGGCGCCCTTCACCAGTAGGCCACAAAACCACCCCGCCCACGATTGTCGCGACCGCGGTCACCGCCAGAGCGGCGAGCACCACACGCAGGATGGGATCGCGAGCCCAGACCCGCCAGCCGCCATCCAAGCCGTGATCATGTCCGTGAGAATGACTCGGCGGCACTGACTCGCCGCTCAACGTCGAGCCTCGATTCCCGCTCGGTCAGCGCCCGACGATCTCCTCGGGTTCGAAACCATCACCGCACGCTAGGACAGCCCGCGGTGCGAAGGAGGGAGCGGGCCGGGAGGGCACAACAGACTCCGTTCGCCAGGTGCGCGCCATAGCGGACAGCGGAGGGAATGGGGTTCGAACTTGTGGACAGTTAGGCCATCGACGACACCTACACCATGATCCTGCGCCCGCAGCTCAGCCGGCTCGCCGAGTCCACGGGTCTGCGCACAGGTCCTGTCCGAACCGCTGAGGGGTGCAGCTTCCTCCACACTGACCAGCCAATACAGTGGCCACTCGCGGCGCCTTGGAAGGTAGGGAAGTGAAGTTCTCCTTGATCTATGAGGCGCAGACCGCCGACCCGACACGCGCCGGGGACCACCGTGTCTTTGCCGAGGTGCTCGAGCAGGCGCTTCTCGCCGAGGAGCTGGGCTTCGATGTGATCTGGGCGGTCGAACACACCGCGTTGACGATGTATGCCCACATGTCTGCGCCGGAGACCTTCCTGGCCTACCTGGCGGGCGCGACCTCTCGGATCGGTATTGGCCACGGGGTGATCTGTCTCCCGCCCAACATGAACCATCCGGTCAAGGTGGCCGAACGGTGCGCCACGCTCGACATCTTGTCGGGAGGGCGACTCCACGTCGGGTTCGGCAAAGGTGGCACTGAGCAGGAGGCCGGCACCTTCGGCTACGCAAAGGCCGACCTCCCTCCGATGATCGAAGAAGCAATGCGGCTCGTCCCGCGGTTCTGGACCGAGGGTGTTGTCGAACATCACGGCCGGTTCGTCGACGTTCCACCCCGAGCGATCCACCCCAAGCCACTCCAGGATCCGCACCCCCCGCTGTACCAGGCCTGCACGCAGACCTCGACGCTCAACGATGCCGGCGCTCGCGGTATCGGGGCACTCGTCCTCGGCTTCGGTGGGCCGGACCAGGTGGCCGAGAAGAACGATGTGTACCGCGAGGCGTTTCGCACGCGCGACCCGGCGAATCAGGTTGGCTCGCGGCCGACCGAGCATCTCGCCGCGTTGTGTCCAGCGATCGTGATGGACGACGGCGCCGAGGCGCGAAAGCTCGGG
>CALKOE010000470.1 GCA_938091985.1 uncultured Acidimicrobiales bacterium
CTCGTCCACTGGGCTGCGATCGCGGCCTGGGTCGCCCTGCCATTCGTGTTCGGGCCGGGCCTCTCACAGGCGCTCGACACCTGGGACCACAACACGTGGGTGGTCGATGTCGCGCTCTTCGCCGTCGGGTGGATCGTGATACTCACCGCCCTCTTGTTGCCCGCGCCGATCACGTTGTCGGTCGTGCGGATCGGCGGGCCGGCAACAGTGCCGCTCGCCGTGTGGATCTCAACGCAGGCCGACGACACATCCCTGATCGTGCTGGCGCTCGTCAGCGCGCTCATCGTCTCCGGGCTCTTGCTCTCGAGTGCGTTCGCCGACCGGTTCATCGATGGTGCGAGCTATGGCGAGGAGCGCCGCTTCGCGCTGAAACCGCCCGGGCCCGTACTCATCGGCCTGGTCGCGCCGACCTGGGTCGTCGCGGTGGCCGGCGCGGCCGCTGGTCCGCTGCTTCTCGGCAACCGTCAGTGGGTCCTCGGCGCAATTCTGACGGCGATCGGATGGCCGGTCGCGCTCCTCGCCGGCCGAGCGCTCCACAATCTCACCCGCCGCTTCGTCGTCTTCGTCCCGAACGGGTTCGTTGTGCATCACCTCGACGTTCTGCGGGAACCAGTGCTCTTCCAGAAGCGTGAGATCGCCGGTATCGGCCCCGCGCTGGCCGACACGGCTGCAGGCGACATGACCAACGCGGCCCTCGGGCTGGCATTGGAACTGAAGTTCGGCAGCGGCATCGAGCTGCCGGTCGTCACGGGACGCGACTCCACTGAGCAGCAGACGCTGCGAGCGATCCTCATCTCACCGAGCCGCCCGGCATCCCTGCTGTCCCACGCTCGTTTCAAGGGCCTCCCGATCGCCTGAGAAAGTACGGGTGTCTGACCCCAGATACTTCTCAGCGGGTGGCGATGCCGCCGCCGACGACGAGGCCGTCGACGTAGGCAACCACGCTCTGGCCGGGCGCGATGCGACGGTGCGGGCTGGACCAGTCGACCCCGCCGCTGCGCACGGTGCCACGCTCGACGGTGCCGTGGGCGCTGCACTGGAGATCGAGCTCGCCATCGAAGGCGGCGCCGGTCCAGTCCCAGTTGGCCAAGGGTGTCGACGAGGTGACCAGGTCGGCCTTCTCGCCGACCGTGACCGTGCCGGCGGGCGCGTCGACATCGATCACATAACGCGGGTCGGTGCCGCCGGCGAGACCGAGTCCCTTGCGTTGACCGATGGTTACCAGCTCAACGGATTCGACCGAGCCCACCTCGGTGCCGTCCTGCTCCACCACGCGGGCTGACTTCAACGGAATCCGGTCGCCGAGAAAGGCTCGACGTCCGTGTTCGTTCGTGATGAAGCAGACGTCCTGGCTCTCGGGCTTGTGGGCTGTGCGGAGATCGAGATCAGCCGCGATGCGACGCACGTCGGCCTTCGTGAGATCTCCGAGCGGAAGGATCAGCCGTGAGAGCACCGTCTGGTCGAGCATGTGGAGCACATACGACTGGTCCTTCGCGGCATCTGCTCCCCGACCGAGACGCGGACCGTCGCGGGTCGAGACGACTCGGGCGTGGTGTCCGGTGGCGACCGTGCCGAACCCGAGCACATCGGCGCGTCGGAAGAGGCGGTCGAACTTCAGGTGCCGGTTGCACTCGATGCAGGGGTTGGGCGTGAGGCCGGCAGCGTGATCGGCAACGTAGGGAGCGACCACATCGCGCTCGAAGTCGTCACCGAAGTTGAACACATGGTGTTCAATCCCCAACCGGTCGGCGACACGTCGAGCATCGTCGACGTCGCTGACGGCGCAGCAGCCCGTGTCGCTCGGCCCGCCCCAGAGCTTCATGGTGACACCGACAACGGCATGACCGGCCTGTTGCAGCAGCGCCGCGGCGACCGAAGAATCGACGCCGCCCGACATCATGACCATCACTGGCCCGTCCGGCGTAACCCCAGAATCGATGATGCGGTCAGAACTCACATGATCAGCGTAAGTTCTCCGGCATGACTCGACGCACTCGCATTCTCGGAGTCGGCTCTTTCGTGCCCGACCGCATCGTGACCAACGACGACATGACGCAGTGGATGGACACGTCCGACGAGTGGATCCGGAGCCGATCCGGTATCGAAGAACGGCACTGGGTGGAACCTGACAACACCACCACATCCGACCTCGGACTCGAAGCCGCCAACAAGGCAATGGCTGCGTCGGGCATCACCGCGGCCGACCTCGACATGATCCTCTTCGCCACGCTGAGCCCCGACCACGAGTTCCCGGGCACGGCGTGTTTCCTGCAGGAGAAGCTCGGATGCCCCGGCATCCCGGCGATCGAGGTGCGCCAGCAATGCAGCGGCTTCGTCTACGGCATGGCCCAGGCCGACATGTTCATTCGCGGCGGCATGGCTGAGACGGTGCTGCTCGTCGGCGCGGAGATCCACTCCAAGGGAATGGACATCTCCGATGCGGGCCGCGATGTCTCGGTGCTGTTCGGTGACGGCGCCGGAGCCGTGGTGCTCCAGGCGACAGACGTCGATGACCCCGACACGCAGCCCCACATCTACTCGTCACACCTCCACGCCGACGGCACCTACGCCAAAGAACTGTGGGTCGAGGGCCCGTCGATGACCTACGCCCCGAACCGCTACAGCGGCGACTGGCTGGAGCGCGGCGCCCACTGGCCGAAGATGAACGGCAAGACCGTCTTCAAGCACGCCGTCACCCGCATGCCCGAGGTGGCGACCGAGGCACTCGATGCCAACGGCTTCACCGTCGACGATGTCGACCTGTGGATCTTCCACCAGGCCAACATGCGCATCAACTACTTCGCCGCCAAGCAGCTCGGCATCGACGACGACGAGAAGGTCTTCAACACGATCCAGCGCTTCGGCAACACCACCGCGGCAACCATCCCGATCGGCCTCGACGAGGCACTCAAGGCCGGCAAGCTCGAACCCGGAATGCTCGTGTGCATCGCGGCGTTCGGCGCCGGCTTCACCTGGGCCAGCTCACTCGTCCGCTGGTAACCCCCCCCCGTTCTCTGTGCGCCCCGTGGCGCCGGAGGCGCACGGGGCGCACAGAGAACCCAGGGGATCAGTGGTGGAGGAGTCGCTCTACCGCTGGTGGGATGATCTCGAGGGCGGCGTCGATGTCGGCTTCGGTCGATGTGTGGCCGAGAGAGAGGCGTAGCGATCCTTCGGCGACCTCGCGGTCGATACCCATCGCGGCGAGCACGGGTGATGGATCCTGAGCACCGCTCGAGCACGACGAGGCGGCCGACGCACGGAGCCCTTCGGAGTCGAGAAGAAACAGCAGCGCCTCAGCCTCGACGCCACGAAGCATCACGTGGGCAATCGACGCGGCGACATTCGTGACATCGCCGGGAGTTGCCACCGTCGGCTGGACGATGTCGCCGAGGCGTTCGACCAATCCGGCCACGAGCCGGTCCCGCAGCACGCCGAGCCGAGCGATCTCCTCGTCGCGGTATCGCACGGTGATCTCGACCGCGGCAGCGAACGCTGCTGCGCCGGCGACATCGGGCGTGCCGGCACGGCGACCTCGCTCCTGACCTCCGCCGAGAATCTGCGCATCCAACACGGTTCCCTCACGAACGAAAAGGGCACCCGTCCCGATCGGCCCGCCGAGCTTGTGGCCGGTGATCGAGACGAGGTCGAAGTCAGCAGCGAGGGAGCCCAGATCGACCCAGCTCACCGCTTGTACGGCATCGGTGTGGAGCAGGGCGTCGGGAGCCGTCTCACGCACCACAGCAGCGAGCGCCGGGAGGTCGTTGATCGCTCCGGTCTCGTTGTTCACCGCGATGAGAGAGACGACGGAGACGTGATCCAGATCCGACAGAACCCGTCGCAGTTCATCAGGCGCCACCCGGCCCGTGCGGTCGAGGGCGACCGTGGCACCACCGGCGTGTTCGACGGGCTCGAGCACGGCATGGTGCTCGCCTGCTGAACACACGGCGACACCACCTCGCGCGCCGAGCACCCCGCGGATCGCGAGGTTGTCGGCCTCTGAGCCGCCACTGGTGAACACGACCTCAGCGGGCGGACGTCCGAGGGCGGCGGCGATCGCGTCTCGCGCATCATCGAGCGCCCGGCGCGCGTGACGCGCGGCCTTGTGGGCGCCTGTGGGGTTGGCGTGGTGGGCTTCGGCGGCGGCCATCCACTCGTCGCGCGCTTCGATGCGCACCGGTGTCGAGGCCGCATGGTCGAGGTAGATCTCGCGCTCCATGTCTCCAGCTTAGGGACGACCGTCCGGCGACACGGCAGACTGCACGGCAATGGACGGCTACGGACCCGACACATACGGCGAGAGCTTCGCCGATGTCTACGACGATTGGTACGGCGATGTGAGCGACATCGACGCCACCGTTGCCGGGGTCGTCGGACTGGCCGAAGGCAAACCGGTACTCGAACTCGGGGTCGGAACCGGCC
>CALKOE010000471.1 GCA_938091985.1 uncultured Acidimicrobiales bacterium
GACTGTCCCGCTCACGCACGGTCACAGCTCGGTCGTCGAGCGTGTCGAAGTCGACCGTGATGCAGAACGGAGTGCCGATCTCGTCCTGGCGGGCGTAGCGCTTCCCGATGGACTGGGTTTCGTCGTAGTCAGCCATCCAGCGACCCTTGACCACATCGAAAACCCCGTGGGCGGTCGGGGTGAGGGTGTCCTTCTTCGACAACGGCAACACTGCGACCTTGTAGGGCGCGAGCCGGTGATCCAACCGCAGGACGGTGCGGGTGTCGTCGTTGACCGTCTCCTCGTCGTAGGCGGCCATCAGAAACGCCATCGCTGTGCGCGTCGCTCCAGCGGCTGGCTCGATGACGTGGGGGGTGTAGCGCTCGCCTGAGGCCTGATCGAAGTAGTCGAGCTTCTCGCCCGACGCGTTGGCGTGCTGGGTGAGGTCGTAGTCGCCACGGTTGGCGATGCCCTCGAGCTCGTCCCAGCCCCACGGGAAGAGGTACTCCACATCGGACGTGCCCGAGCTGTAGTGGCTCAGCTCATCGTCGTCGTGGGGCCGCAGACGGATCATCTCCGGGTCCATGCCGAGGTCGAGGTACCAGTCCATCCGGGCCTGACACCAGTACTCGTACCACTGCTGCGACTCGTCGGGCGGCACGAAGAACTCCATCTCCATCTGCTCGAACTCGCGGGTCCGGAAGACGAAGTTGCCAGGCGTGATCTCGTTGCGGAACGACTTGCCGATCTGCGCGATGCCGAACGGCGGCTTCTTGCGGCTCGTGTTGAGCACGTTGGCGAAGTTGATGAACATGCCCTGCGCCGTCTCCGGACGCAGGTAGACCTCGGCGGCGGTCTCGGTGACCGGGCCGGCGTTGGTCTTGAACATGAGGTTGAACTCGCGCGCCTCGGTGAACGAGCCCTTGGTGCCACACGTGGGGCACTGCTCGGGGTCGTCGAGCTTGTCGAGGCGGTGGCGCGAGTTGCAGTTGGTGCAGTCGACGAGCGGGTCGGAGAAATTGGACAGATGACCCGACGCCTCCCACACCTGCGGCGGGGAGAGAATCGACGCATCGAGCCCGACCACGTCGTGGCGCATCTGCACCATGTCGCGCCACCAGGCGTCTTTCACGTTGCGGAGAAGGAGCACGCCGAGGGGCCCGTAGTCGTAGGTCGAGCGGAAACCGCCGTAGATCTCGGCCGACTGGAAGACGAAACCTCGACGCTTCGAGAGGTTCACGATCTTGTCGAACAGCTGCGGATCCGCTTCAGGCATGGCGACGAGACTATCGGCGACGCGCGAGCATGGACCGGTGATTGCACAGACACCGCTGCCCCCCTCCGACCCCACTGCCATAGTCGGTCGGAGGGTCCTGGACTACTTGATCGATTTCGCGATCCTCGCCGCATTGCTGGTCGTGCTCTTCGCCAACATGGCGTCGTCGACGAACCAGGGTTCCGCGTTCGCCGCGGAGATCACATGCGACGCGATCAACAACGACAGCGACTTTGTCTGCATCGCGGCCGACACCGATGTGATCCTCATCAGCGAGGGCGACATCGGCGTGCTCGCACTCATCGCGCTCATCTACGGCTTCGTGACCCACATGCTGCTCCCGGCGATCACCGGCTTCAGCCCGGGCAAGGCCCTGGTCGGGTTGCGCATCGTCAACCAGGAGACCTTCGAGCGGGCGGGCCTCGGCGCCAACATCATCCGATGGCTGATGTGGGTCGTCGACAGCGCGCCGTGGTGCTTCCCTTTGGTGGGCCTGATCACCGGCCTCTCGAGCAACGGCCATCGCCGAGTCGGCGACATGGTGGCGAAGACCCTCGTGATCGACAAGAAGTGGGTGGGCCAGCCAGTCGCGGTTGCCGGCGTGAACTCGGTGACGGCGGCGACACCGCCCCCTCCGCCGGGCGTCGCCGCGCCGCCGTTCAACGCACCTCCGGCACCCCCCGGCTCAACGATCGGGCTGCCGGCTTCCCCACCGGTCGCTCCGGGCTACCCCGCAGCCCCTGCCACTCCGCCGGCGCCGCCCGTCCAGCCGCCCCCACCTCCGGTCGACCCCGGGTTCGGCGCCGTTCCACCGATCGCGCCACCGGCCCCGATCGCGCCGCCCGCGGCACCCCCCGAGCCCACACCGCCGCCCGAGCCGTCGATCCTGCCGAACGAACCAGACACGATGCCGGAACCAGTGACCGAGCCGGAACCGCAGGCGATCGTCGACGAGACCATCGCGTTCACGCCTGACCCCCCGGCACCGGCCCCTGCCCAACCGACGACTCCGCCGCCCGCGCCGCCGGCCCCTGCGCCGACGCCCGCCCCGGCGCCTGAACCCGCATCTCAGCCCGGTGTCGACGCCCCACAGTGGGACGCCGCCCGCGACACATACATCCAGTGGGACCCCGAACTCGCCGAATGGATGGAATGGAACGAAGCCGCAGGAGCATGGATTCCCATCTCCCAATGAGCCGCTCGACCGTCCTCCGCCTCGCGGTGGCAACCCTGAGCGTCATCCTCCTCGCCGC
>CALKOE010000472.1 GCA_938091985.1 uncultured Acidimicrobiales bacterium
TGTGCCACAAACTCTGCGGGCAGGACGAAATCCGGAGGGCGAACCGCCGAGGGCGGAACATCGACCAGCTCGAACTCGATCCCTCGCTGACCGAGAGCGAAATCGACCCGGTTGACGAAAGGGCAGGTCCAGTGGCCGAAGAGCCGGACGCTCACAAGAAGAGCTGTTCGCAGCCCGTGCCGCGGAGGAGCTCGTCGACGGCGCTGCGGTCGGCGTCGGCCAGGGCGGCGTATTCCTCGCGGATCCAGGCCAGGCACTTCCGCTGGTAGCCGAAGCGACCCTGCGAGTAGGTCGCGCCGTCGATCGTGCAGGTCAGCATCTCTGTGTCGCTGTCGAACGCCTCGTTGTTGGCGAGCATGAACGGTGCGTAGGTGCGCCCGGCTTCGTGCAACAGGGCAAGGGTGGTGCTCGGTATCGAGTCTCGGTCGCACCAACCGGCATCGCCATCGACCGACAACCCGGAGAGGTCGTCGGTGTGTTCGGTCCACACCACCGTGCGGCTGCTCTCTCGCACTGCCACCGCGACGGCCTCGGGGTCCCACCAGGTGAGCTGCGAGAGCTGCCCGACCAGGCCGAAGTCGGCCCGGCTCGGCCGAGTGCCGAAGAGGTAGTCGTGTTCGGTCAGATGCGCGTCGAGTAAGTGCAGCAGTCGCACATAGCTGTCCTCGATGATCGGCCGGTTCTGCTCGGTGGATCCGACCAGGGCACGGCGGCTGATCTGGCGTTCGGTGACCCAGTCGGTCATCGAGTGCCATTGCTCGTCGGGCACCGTCACGGCGGCATGTAGCGGAAGTAGGCGACCCGCCTTGTCGATCGCCCCGTCGTAGTACCAGCGATAGTGGTACATCATTTTCGTCGTCCACTCGTCGGCGAAGTCCTCGATCAGGTAGTCGATGAACGCCACGACGGGGTCTGTCGGCACCACGCTGCGGCCTGTGTGCATCTCTTCGAGGCGCATGATCTGCGGACTGCTGTCGGTCATCACCTCGGTGCACTCGCCGTTTTCGTCGACGAACCCAAGGACCGGAATGACCGGCACCTTCGGCTTGGGCAGAGCCATTGCCTCGGCGCTGTTCTGGCGCACCCATTCGAACGGGATCCGGCGGTAACGCAGCACGGCGCGCATCTTGCGCGAATAGGGGGAGCCGGCGTTGCCGATCAGTTTCAGAGGACGGGACATGAGGCGCTCCAGCAGGTCGACAAACTTCTGTCACAGTAATAGACAAATGTTTTCCGTGTCAGCTCGGCTGCTGTTCGGGAGCCGAGCTGGCATTGGCTAGGTTCTGGTCATGGCAGAGTTCTTCAGCAACGTCGATCAGATCCGTTACAGCGGGCCCGACAGCGACGACCCGCTCTCGTACCGGTGGTACGACAAAGACAGAGTGGTCGGCGACAAGACTCTCGCCGAACACCTTCGTCTGGCTGTGTGTTACTGGCACTCCTTCAACTGGCCGGGCAACGACGTCTTCGGCGACGGCACGTTCGATCGCCCGTGGCTCGATCCTTCACTCGATCCGATGGCTGCGGCTCGAAGCAAGATGGCCGCCGCCTTCGAGTTCGTCGAGAAGCTCGATGTTCCCTTCTTCTCCTTCCACGATCACGACATGTGCCCCTACGAGGGCACGTTCGAAGACGAGACTGCGATCCTTCACACCCTCACAGACGAGGCGATGGGCTACATGGACCGCACGGGCATCAAGCTCCTGTGGGGCACCGCCCGGCTCTTTCATCACCCGCGCTACATGGCGGGCGCCGCGACCAACCCAGACCCCGAGGTCTTTGCCCGCGCCGCCGCGCAGGTCGCCAACTGTCTCGACGTCACCCACAAGATGGGTGGCGCCAACTATGTGCTCTGGGGTGGCCGCGAGGGCTACGAGACCCTGCTCAACACCGATCTCAGCCGGGAGATGGACCAGTTCGGCCGGTTCCTCTCGATGGTCGTCGAGCACAAGTACAAGATCGGGTTCGAAGGTGCGCTGTTGATCGAACCGAAGCCGCAGGAGCCGACCAAGCACCAGTACGACTACGACTCCGCCACGGTGTTCGGCTTCCTGCAGAAGTACGGGCTCGAGAACGAGATCAAGGTCAACATCGAGGTGAACCACGCCACGCTGTCGGGCCACGATTTTGCGCATGAGGTCGCCGTCGCTCGGAACCACGGCATCTTCGGCTCGATCGACGCCAACCGCGGCGATGACCGACTCGGGTGGGACACCGACCAGTTCCCCAACTCCGTCGACTCATTGGTGCCAGCGGTCTACGAGATCATCCGAGGCGGCGGCTTCGACACCGGCGGATTCATGTTCGACACCAAGCTCCGACGCATGTCGATCGACCGGTCCGACCTGGTCCACGGCCATGTCGGAGGAATCGACACCTTGGCCAAGGCATTCCTCGTCGCCCACGAAATGGTGACCGACAACGCGCTCGAGAATGTGCGCTCGGCAAGGTATGCGGGGTGGGCCGACACCGAGGGCCAGGCGATCCTCGCCGGCGAGCGAAGCCTCGATGATCTGCGCGACAGCGTGACGGCGTCCGATCTC
>CALKOE010000473.1 GCA_938091985.1 uncultured Acidimicrobiales bacterium
CCTGCGAGAACTTGAACGATAAATGTTACCGCTCAACCCTCAGGACTCCACCCTCCCGTTGGCCTCATCGAGACGCTCCGAAACCCACGTGTCCATGGCCGCGTTGGCCAACCGCGCCAGCTCAGCCGGATAGCCGTTGAACCCGTGGGGGCAGGCCGGATACACGTTGACCTGCGCCGATGCCCCCGATGCGTGCCAACGGCTCGCCATGAACAACGAGTCGTCGAAGAGATAGTCGGCCGTTCCGACGGTGAACAGCGCCGGCGGCATTCCCGCCAAGTCGCCGTAAATCGGTGAGACATCCGGATCATCTCGATCTCGACGCTCGATCGTGGGGAGGTAGAGATCCCGGAAAGTCGGAATCCCGAGACGGTGCTGGCTCGGTGTGCCGGTCAGGTCATAGACCCCATAGACGAGGTTCGCGGCAACGATCTCGCCGAGCGCGTCGTGGCGATCTCGGAGCCGCTGGAGCGCGATCGCCGCGATATTCGCTCCCGCCGACGACCCCATCACGATCTTGAGCGGCGCGCCCCACTCCTCTTGGGCGTGCTCCAGCAACCAGAGCGCGGCGACCTCTGCATCATCGGGGCCGGCTGGATACGGCGCCTCGGGACCGAGCCGATAGCTCGCGGCGACGGTGACGCAGTTGGTGGCCGCAGCGTGGCGCAGGTTGAAGACGTCGTCCATCTCCGGCGTGCCGAGAAAGAAGCCGCCACCGTGCCAGTCGAGCACGACCCCACGGATCCCTCCCTCGGGGACGTGCACGCGAAGCCTGATGGGGCCGTGGGGACCATCGATCTCTCGGTCGGTGAACCGATCGGTCACCTCAGAAGGGTTGTCGGCGTAGGCCGCGAAGTTTTGGCGAGCCGCGGCGATCACCGCGGGCGTCCACTCACTCGGCGGGTCACCCTGCATCCCCGCGACGATCTCGGCGATTCGGGTCATCTCCGCCGCGTGCTCGTCGAGCTCCGGGTCGTAGAGCGGGTCGGGAATCGGGCCGGACATGCGCTGACCGTAGACAGCGGATCAGCGCAGCGCCACGCCACAGCACCGCCGAGTCAGTAACCTCCCGCGGGTGACCGTTGATCAGGTTCTGCTTGCCTCGCCCCGGGGATTCTGCGCAGGGGTCGAGATGGCCATCAAAGCGCTCGCCTGGATGGTTCGAGCGTTCGAGCCGCCCGTCTACTGCTACCACGAGATCGTCCACAATCAGCTCGTGGTGCGGCGCTTCGAAGAGTCAGGTGTGGTCTTCGTCGACGACATCGGCGAAGTGCCCGAAGGCCGACCGATCATGCTCTCGGCGCACGGTTCGGCCCCTGAGGTCGTCGCTGCGGCACGGGCCCAGGGCGGCTATGTGGTCGATGCGGTCTGTCCGCTGGTCACCAAGGTCCATCACGAGGTGAAGACCCGAGCGGGCAAGGGCTACCAGATCGTCTACGTCGGCCACGAAGGCCATGAGGAAGCAATCGGCACCATGGCCGTCGCCCCCGACGCGATCCACCGTGTCGAAACGCCGGCCGAGGTGGCTGCCCTTCCCGACTTCGAGAGCCCGGTCGCCGTGCTCGCCCAAACCACCCTTTCCCATCGCGAATGGTCAGGCGTGCTCGAAGCCACCCGCGAGAAGTTCCCTCAGCTCTGGCAACCCGAGCGTTCAGATCTCTGCTTCGCCACCACGAATCGACAGTCCGCTCTGATGGAGATCGCGCCGCGCTGCGACGCAATGGTCGTGATCGGATCGGCCAACTCGTCCAACACCAATGCCCTCGCCGCGCTCGCCGAAGAAGCCGGCTGCCCCCGAGTGTTTCGCATCAACGGTCCCGAAGAGCTGCCTGACGACATCACCGGCATCGTCGGCGTTACTGCCGGAGCCTCTGCTCCTGAGGACCTGGTCCGTTCGGTGATCGATCGGCTCTCCCCCACCAATGGTGTTGAAGAGGTCCGCGTCACCGATGAAGACGAGTACTTCCCGCCGCCTCGCAATCTCCGCGACCTCCTGAGCGCGGTCGACGCAGTCGCCTCTCTCACACTGCCGTCGACCTCCGGTCCGGTTCCGCTCGACGACCGCAACATCGACGCCAGCGACGTGCTCGAGTCGCTCCACCTTCAGGGGTGACCACCCGCCCGGCCACACTGGCCGTCCCGCTCGCGGCCGGCGCCGCGACCGCACTCGCGCTGGGGGTCTACGCCTCGGTCCACGAGCCATCGGGTCGAGACTTTGTGCTGACCGGGTTCGACTCGTCCGCGTCCTGGAAGAGTGCGCTCGCCTCGGTGACTGTCTTCATGTTCGTCATGCAGGTCAGCCTCGGCCTGCGTCTCGCCGGCCGGATCGGACCCCGTGTTCCGCCACCACCCTGGGCACGAGACCTGCACCGACTCGTCGGCACCGTGGCCTTCGGGATCTCGATCCCGGTGGTCTTTCACTGCATCTGGACCCTCGGATACCGATCCGACGATGCCCGTCTGGTCCTGCATTCGCTACTCGGATGCGTGGCCTACGGGCTCTACGTCGCCAAGATTCTCACTGCCCGGCGAGACGAACGACCGGAGTGGGCGCTCCCTCTCACCGGCACCATTCTCGGCATCGTCATAATCGGGGTCTGGTGGACGAGCGCGTTGCTGCACTACACGGGAGGAACCTCATGACCTGGCTCAGCCGGCTCAGCGGTGCCGCCCAGTGGATCGTCGCCGTCGGTGCGCTCACCGCCGCGCTGATGCTGTTCACCCTCGAAGGAGCCCCTCCCACAGCCCAACCCGGGCTTGTCGGAGAGGTGCAACGCCTCGTCGACGAAGGCCGCGACATCTACGACGTGCGCTGTGCGACGTGTCACGGGGCGGCAGGACAGGGCGGACAGGGACCGCGCCTCGCGGGAACCGTGCTGGTCAACTATCCGGACGCTGCCGACGAAATCGCGATCGTTGTCGAAGGCCGTGGTGCGATGCCGCCATTCGGGGAGATGCTCAGCGAGGAAGAGATCGCCGCCGTGGTCACCTTCACCCGTTTCGGGCTGTCGTAGAACCCTCGGTCTCAGACGGGCGCCGGCTCATCGCCGGCCAGCACGCGAGCCTCTATGTAGAGATCGCCGAGCTCACCGAACAATTCGTCGGTGAGATCCTTCACTGCTCGCCGCGGGACCTTCCCGTTCACCTTCTCGGGCGGCATGATCGGCTCGCCGATCACGGCCACGATCTTGCGCGGTCGAGGGATCTTGGCGCCGAGCGGTAGCGCCTTGGCGCTTCCGCCGATGCCGACCGGCACGATCGGCACACCGGCGCGAGCAGCGACGAACGACGGCCCGTCAAGTACCTGTTCGCGGTTGAGGCGGGGGCCTTCCTGGCGCGTCCCTTCGGGGAACATCACCAACGGTTCTCCCAGTGCAAGCACATCCTCGGCCGCGCGAAGCGCGGTGCGATCGGCGCCGCTGCGTTCGACCGGGAACCCGCCGAAGAAGGTCAAGAACGCACCCAGCGGCCGGGAGTTCCAGAGACTCTCCTTGCCCATGAAGCGCAGCCGCTTCCCGGTGATCACTCCGACAATCGGCGTGTCGATGAACGACCGATGCACCGGCGAGAGGATGAACGGGCCATCGGGAAGGTTCTCACGACCTTCGACCCGCAAGCGGAACATGCCCTTGCAGAACGCATAGACGGTGATCCAGAAGGGCCGATACATGATCCGGCCGATGAGACCGTGGCGGCTGCGCTCCGGAGTGTCGCCCTCTTGGGACCCGTAGACGACGTCCCTGCTCACGACCGTTCCTCGAGGAGCTGCGCGATCCGGGTGACGACTTCGGGGATGGAGAGGCCGGTGGTGTCGACCAGCACGGCGTCGGCAGCCTCCGCGAGCGGGTCGGCCGCCCGGGTGCTGTCGAAGGTGTCTCGTCGAGCGAGGTCGGCCGCAACTGTCTCGTAGTCGAGGTCGGCAACTTCCTTGGCACGCCGGCGGGCCCGCTCTTCGGGATCCGCGGTGAGATACACCTTCAAGTCAGCGTTGGGGAACACGACAGTGCCGATGTCGCGCCCTTCGAGCACGCCGCCGCCACGGCGCTCCGTCCATTCGCGCTGACGAGAGACGAGCTCCACCCGCACTGCGGGGTTGGCGGCGACCAAGCTGACCGACCGGGTGACCTCGGGGCCGCGGATCTCCACTGTGGCGTCGCTGCCGTTGACCATCACACGTTCGAGTCCGACGTCGAGCTCCATCGACCGCGCGGTGTTCGCCGTGAACTCCTCGTCGGCCGGATCGCCTCCGGCCCGCAACACTGCATAGGCCACGGCTCGATACATCGCCCCGGTGTCGAGATACGGCAGTTCCACCCGCTCGGCCACCGCCTTGGCGACTGTGGATTTGCCGGACCCAGCCGGCCCGTCGATCGCGATCACACGCATGATCGCCCATCTTGCCGCGTCACCGCAGCTGTTCCAATGCGTCGAAGTACCCAGGAAAGGTCTTTGCCACACATCCGGGGTCACGAACTGCGACACCGGGCACCACCAGACCGACCAACGCGAACGCCATTGCCATGCGGTGATCGTCGTAGGTATCGAAGGTCGCAGCAGTCGGCCGACCGCTGGGCCGAACGATCATTCCACCGTCGATCTCCTCGCCGTCGACGCCGCAACGTCGGAGTTCTCGCAGCGGCCCGCCGATGCGGTCGCTCTCCTTGCCCTTCACGAACCCGATGTCGGTGATCGTCGTCGGCCCGTCAGCGAACGCTGCGACCACCGCAAGGGTCGGGGCGGTGTCGGAGATGTGGCGGAGATCCACCTCGATGCCGTGGAGCGGACCACCGCGGACCTCGATGTAGTCGGCGCCGACATCAACGGTCGCGCCCATGTCGGCCAGGACTTCGGCGAACGCCACGTCCCCTTGAAGCGAGGAGTGCCCGAGACCTTCGATACGCACTCGCCCACCGGTGATCGCCGCCGCAGCGAGAAAGTAGGATGCCGCCGAAGCGTCGGGCTCGACCGTGTAGGTCCCCGGAGAGGTGTAGCCGCCGCCCACCGTCCACGCGGTGCCGTCGTCGTCGCTCACCTCGGCGCCGAACGACCGCATCACTGCTGCCGTCATGTCGAGATACGGGCGGCTGATTGCGGCGGTGGTCAGTCGAGCGTCGAGACCGTGAACCGCTCCGGCCAGCAGGAGCCCCGAGAGAAACTGGCTGGAGACGTCGGCCGCCAGCGCGATGCCCGCCGAGCGAAGTGGTCCGGTGAGGCGCAACGGCAGCCGTCCGGCCTCGCCCAGTTCTTCGACCGTCACACCCATCTCGCGCAGCGCGGAGATCTGGTCGTCCATCGGCCGGTCGCGGAGCTGTTGATCGCCG
>CALKOE010000474.1 GCA_938091985.1 uncultured Acidimicrobiales bacterium
CTCATCGGCGCGACCAACGGTCGCGCCGACACGAGCAGCACCGAGATCGTCGAGTGTTCGCGGCCCGGTCGTTCGCACGAGACGCCGGAGCTCGCCCGGGAGAAAGACCCGGACGGCCAACGACGGGTCGCGGGCGATGACGGCACCGGCATGGTCGCGGGTCATCGCCACCACAAGATCGATATCGAGATGATCCGGAGCGAGTTTGCGGCTGCGGTGCGTCGAGATGTCGATCCCGATCTCGGCCATGGCCGTAACGGCATTGGGGGTCGCCCCCCGCTCGCTCCAGCCCAGAGTGCCCACCGACGCCACGTTGGCGTCGATCTCCGCCTCGGCCAAACGGGCGCGGAGAATGCCTTCGGCCATCGGCGAACGACAGGTGTTGCCGGTGCAGATCGTGAGGACTCGCAGCGGCTGTGAGAGCGTCGACATCAGCCCCACGATGGCATGTTGCTACATTCCGGGGCGAGATCAGCCGCCACACAGGAGATAGCGATGCCCGGTCCACTCGAAGGTGTGAAGGTCGTGGAGCTCGGCGTATGGGTCGCCGGCCCGGCAGCCGGCGGCATCCTCGCCGACTGGGGCGCCGATGTCATCAAGGTCGAACCGCTCAGCGGCGACCCGGCCCGCACCTTCCAACGCATGCTCGGTTCCGACATGCCGACCAACCCGGTCTTCGAGATGGACAATCGCTCGAAGAAGTCGATCGCGGTCGACCTCTCGACCGACGAGGGGCTTTCGATCGCGAAGTCCCTCATCGCCGAGGCTGACGTCTTCGTCACCAACGTGCGCCTCGCCGGCCTCGACCGTTTGGGGCTCGATCCCGACACCCTCACCGCCGCACACCCGAGGCTGATCTACGCCGCCATCACGGGATTCGGCCTCGAGGGACCCGACAAGGACAAGGCGGCCTACGACATCGCCGCGTTCTGGGCCCGGTCGGGTATCGCCCACATGCTCACCCCTGAGGGCGACAGCCCACCGTTTCAGCGCGGCGGAATGGGCGACCACAACGCCGGACTCGCGGGCGCCGCGGCAATCAGTGCGGCCCTCTACAACCGGGAGAAGACCGGCGAGGGCCAGCTGGTGTCGACCTCGTTGTTCCGCGAGGGCATCTTCACTCTCAGTTTCGACCTCTCGGTCACCGTCGGGTGGGGACTCACACTCGGCGTGGGCGACCGCAAGACCATGCACAACCCGTCGACCAACAACTACGTGACCGGCGATGGCAAGCGATTCTGGGTGGTTGGTCTCGAAGCCGATCGACATTGGCCACCAATGGCTCGTGTGGCAGGGCATCCGGAGTGGATCGAGGACGAGCGCTGGGCGACCGCAATGGACCGAGCCATGAACGGTCAGGCACTGATCGCCGAACTCGACAAGATCTTCGTCACCAAGACCCTCGCCGAGTGGATCGAGGTGTTCGACACCGAGCCCGACTTCTTCTGGGCACCAGTGAACTCGCCTGAAGACCTGCTCGCCGATCCGCAGTTCCATGCGTCGGGAGCCCTCATCGAGGTGCCGGACGGGGCAACCACAACCTCCATGATCGCGACCCCGTGTGACTTCCACGGCACGCCTTGGGCAGCTCGCAGCCTGGCGCCGAAGCTCGGCGAACACACCGTCGAGATCCTCCAGTCGCTCGGTCGGGCGGGCGAGGCCGACAGCCTGGCCAGCGCCGGCGCGATCGGCGTGTACGTACCTGATTAGCCACGCGCCGTTTCACGAGGCCGCTGAGCCGCCACAATGGCAGCGTGAGGTGGACAGAACTCCGGGGCATCGTGGCGGTCGCGCTCGTCATTGCCGGCATCGCGTTTGCCTGGTCGCGCATCGAGAGCCACACCGGCGATACGGAAACGACCTCTACGACCACGACCACCACCACCACGAGCACCACCGTGCCGCCGAGCACGACCCTCAACCAGAACGATGCCAACCTGTTGATCTGCGAGCGAGCCCGCAGCTTCATCGACGAGGCCGCTGAGGTTCCCGCCGACGCTGGACCCGGCCCGGTCGCCGAGCTCGCCTTCTCGTTCTGGCAAGACGTGTTGCCGTTGTCCGACGGAGGTGCTCGGGCCGAGATCATCGCGGTCGTCAACTACTACGAGGACTACATCGAGACCGCCGGACCGTTCGGCTACGAGACGGCGAAGATCATCGTCGACGGCGACAAGGAAAAGCTCCAACAGCTGATCACGAGACCCGCGCCTGGGTTCGAGGGCTCGCAGGCGCTGATCGGCTTCGGCTGCGGTGTGGTCGTTCCCGACCCGCCGCACATGGGGGCAAAGGCCTTCGAGGACCTCGAGGACCGCCTACTCGACGATGACGACGAATGACCTACCCACCCGAACAACACATCCTCCGCGACCTCGCGTTCAGCGGCACTCGATCACCTGAGCTCGCGACCAACAGCATGGAGATCACGCCCGGCCTCTGCGGTCGCGAGGGCGTGCGACTGGGGGTGCTCGCAACGCTGGTCGACGTCACCGGCGCCGGCATCGCCCTTCATGCTGTGCAGCCCGACTGGATCGCAACCGCTGACCTGCAGACCCACATCCTGCGGCCCGTCACCGAAGGACCGGTCTCCATCGAATGTCGGCCGCTGCGAGTCGGTGCCCGCAGCGTGGTGATCGACGCCCAGCTACGCGATGCCGAGGGCACCCTCTGTGGCACTGGCCGCATGGCGTTTGCTCGCATCCCTGGGTCGGCCACGAAGGTCGAGATCGTCGAGGCGCTGGACCCGGCCCCCACCGCCCACCGGATGGAGGGCGGATCGCCGGTCGACGAACCGCTGATCGAGCGCTGCGGCATGGAGCTCGTCGGACCAGGACAACTGCGATTCGACAAGTCGCCCTACATCGAGAACAGCTTCGGATCGGTGAACGGCGGCGTGCTTGCGCTGGCGGCGGAAGCCGCTGCGGTGTCGGCGACCGGCGGAGGGCACGCCCTCGACCTCCACATCCACTACCTCGAGCAGATCGGCGATGGCCCGCTGGCCGTCACTGCTGAGGTCGTGCGCGACCAGCAGCACAGCCGGCTCTGCACGGTTCGAGTCGAGGACCGAGCGCACGGTCGACTGGTCTCGACCGCCGACGTGCTCGTCAGCGGCTGAGCGAGTCCAGCCCGTTGATCCGCTCGAACTCCTCGGCGGGTACCGGTTGCTGGAAGAGGAATCCCTGCATCAGGTCGATGCCGAGATCGATCACCATCGAACGCTGATGGACGGTCTCGACTCCCTCGGCAATCACCTCGATGTCGAGCGCCTTGGCCATCGACACCGTCGCTTCGACGACGGCACGAGACACGTTGTCCTTGCCCAATCCGGCGATGATCGACCGGTCGATCTTCACGCCGCGGACGATGTCGAGATCGCGGATGCGTGAGAACGACCCGTGCGTGATGCCAAAGTCATCGATGACGATGCGACAGCCGAGCTCGGCCACGCGGTGCAACACCCGGCTCGAGTCGTCGATGCGGCGTAGGAGGAGTTCCTCGCCGACCTCTAGATCGAGCTGCTCCGCCCCCACGCCGGCCCATGCGAGGATCTCGGCGACTCGGTCTGCGAACGTCGGGTCGACGAGCTGACGTTCGGCGAGGTTCACGCCGACTCGAGTACGCCGTTCCGTCCCGTAGAGGTGATTCCACACTGAGGTCTGGGCGACTGCCTCGCGCATCACGACTTCGCCGAGCCGAGCAAGCAGACCGGCCTCCTCAGCCACAGCCAAGAAGCGATCGGGCCCAAGGGTGCCGTGGACCGGATGCTGCCAACGCACGAGTCCCTCGACCGCAACAGTCGTTTCCTCGGACGCCGACACGATCGGCTGGTAGTACACCTGGAACTGGCCGTCGGCGAGGGCCGGGACGAGCGCCTGCTGCACCTCTCGCCGGTCGAGCACCTCACGGCGTTGGCGGTCGTCGAAGACCTCGATGCCGAGGCGGAGCCGCTTCGCCCGATACATCGCCTGGTCGGCGTTGGCCAAAAGGTCGTCGGGGCCCACGGGATTGCGACGCGAGCCGACAGCGACTCCCACGCTCGGAGTCATCAGGATGCTCCCGTCCGGCACCTCGACCGGCGACTCGAATTCACGGCGGATGTTCTCGGCGACTTCCCGCACAGCCGACTCGCGTTCAAGACCGAGCGTGACGACGACGAATTCGTCGCCGCCGAACCGGGCGACGAGGTCTTCTGAGCGGACCGAAGCACGGAGCCGCTGACCGAATCCCTTGAGTAGCTCGTCGCCGGCCTCGTGGCCCATGCTGTCGTTGATCGCCTTGAACCCGTCGAGATCCAGGAACAGCACTCCGACCACGCGGTCGTGGCGGTGGGCGCTCCGCAACGCGATGTCGAGGCGGGCACGGAGCTCGTCTCGAGCGAGCAGACCTGTCAGCTCATCGTGAGACGCCCGGTGTTCCATCTCTCTCAGCCGGGCGTGGGTCTGCCCGCTCGCCAGCCGCTGCAACGCCATGGCCGCGGTCATCACCACGGTCACAGCGAACCCCGCAACAAGCGTGACCCCGCCGCCCTCGAGAGCGAAATCGCGTCGGTGACCGATCCAGAGCGAGAGCCCGACGGTGAGCGCAAGACCGAGCGCGCCAGGGAGCAGCACGGACAATGCGACTTGATGCGCAAAGGAACGGCCGGCTCGCCAGCGTCTGAGTGATCCCACAATCCTCGTATCGGCGTGACAGGGACCTGAAGTGAAGAGCGCGGGGCCAGGTCGGGTCGATCGGCCCATGAATGCTGTTCAAAAACCAGACAGAACGGCCCACGAGTTCGCCGTTTGGCCCCCGAACCTGCCAGATTGCGGTCATGGAACCCATCATTTGCCCTGATCGATTTGCGGGGAAGATCGCCGTTGTGACCGGCGCCGCATCCGGCATCGGCAAGGCAACGGCGACACGACTCGCCGCCGAGGGCGCAACCGTCATCGCCAGCGACATCAGCACCTCGGTCGACGACGTCGCCGCCGAGATCAACGAGGCAGGTGGCACCGCGGTTGCGCTGCTGGCCGATGTGAGCCAGCGAGCGGGAGCCGAGGCCCCGATCGATCTCGCCCTCGACCGGTTCGGTCAGCTCGATGTCGTGTGCAACGTCGCCGGCGTGCTCGCGGCCTCGCATTCGGACCAGACGACGGACGAGGAGTGGGAGCGCGTCATCGCGGTCAACCTGACCGGCGTCTTCTACACAACCCGACGGGCGCTCCCGGCGCTGGTCGAGAGCAAGGGGGCGATCGTGATGGCCTCGTCGACGTCTGCGCTTTCCGGTCACCCGTGGATGACGGCGTACAGCGCCTCCAAGGGCGGCGTGCTTGCCATGACCCGCACGTTGGCAATGGAATACGCACGAAGGGGCGTGCGCGTGAACGCGGTAGCCCCCGGTGGTATCACCACGCCGATGGTCGGCGAACTACAGCTCCCCGACGATGTCGACTTCTCGTTGTTCGACCGGATCTCACCGCTCGACGAGTTCCGCGGCCCCGAGACCGTTGCATCGGCCATTCTGTTTCT